>NZ_JBEPAA010000016.1:0-128569 GCF_040298365.1 Kitasatospora sp. NPDC001603 | reverse complement strand
GCGGACCTCCGGATCCGTGGTGGTCATCGTCATCGCGTCGCTGCTCTCGCTGATCTCCGTCCTCGCGGTCTGGACGAGCGACATCGTCGACGAGCATGGTCGGCGCGTCCCCGGCCGGCCGCTCGGAGACCGGCGGCGTGGTCAGCACGGCGGGTGCCGGCGGCACCGGCGGCACCTCGGAGCCGGCGGGACCGACCGGAGCGGCCGGAGCGGCGGCGGGTGCCGGAGCCGGCGGGCCCGGATGCGCGGGCGCCGGGGCGCCGAGCCGGTCGGCCTCGGCGGCGATCGCCGCGGCCCCCGCCTCCTGGAGCCACTGCGGCGGGCTGAGCAGGAAGGACGTCGCCTCCACCGGCCCGGGCGCGGGCCTGGCCGCCCCGGCCGGATTGGCCGCGACCGGCCGTCCGTAGACCTCCTCGTACTGCCGGACCACCTCGTTGACCGGCAGCGCCGGCCAGAGCGTGCTGGCGCCGGAGTCCCGGGCGATCACCAGCCGCGCCTCACCCGCCGAGCCGCCCGGGGCCGCCGAGCCCTCGGAGCCGTCCGCCGGGCCGCCGGAGCCACCGGCCGCGCCCTCCGCGGGCTGCACCGCCCAGCAGACGAAGCCCAGGTCGAACTCCCGGACCCGTACCTCGCGCTGCTGCGGACGCGGCACCCCGCCGTTGATCCACTCGTCGGCGAGCTCCTGCGCCTGCGTGTACGTCACCACGCCCGGTTCACCCCTGTCCCCTTCGTCCCCGCTTGTTCCGCTACCACCGTCGCCGCAGCCGTACGGGCCACGTCAGCCCACCGGCACGGCGCGGGCGAACCCGCCGTCCACCATCAGCTCCGCGACCGTCTCCAGTTCCGGCGGACTGCCGGCCAGCCGGAGCAGGAAGTCGTCGAAGTCCTCGCCGCAGGGCAGCAGCAGCCGGGCGACCCGCTCCTCGGGCGCCTCGGGGGCGCCGCCGTCACGGGCGTCGTCGTAGAGGCAGAACCAGACCGAGCCGGCCCGGTCGCCGCGCACCTTGAGCGCCACGATGCCGCCCTGGGCGTAGGCGATGCCCAGGTAGTCCTTGGTGAGGTGGTCGCGCAGGCACTTGTTGGCGTAGACGACGTCCTCCGTCCCGTACTCCTCGCTGAGGGTCAGGAACGGCTGGTCGAGCAGCAGCCCCAGCTCGGGGTCGAGCGCCACGCCGACCGGGGCCCGGCCGCCGGCCAGCTTGAGGAAGGTCCGGTACGCGCCGGGCAGCCGGTAGCCGAGGCGCTCCTCGGCCCGCTGCACCAGGTCCTCGGGGACGCCGATCGGGTCGCCGCCGTCCCGGGCGAGCGAGAAGTGCACCGGCCGGCGCTCCTGCAAGGGGCGGGTGCCGCGGCGGGTGTGGTCCGCGGTGGAGGTGGCCAGGCCGCCGTGGTGCCGCAGCAGCGCCTTCACCTCGACCGGGACGAGCTCCATCCGCCGCCAGCCGGGCGCGGCCCGGCCGACCGCGTGGTGCCAGGTCCAGCCGGGCGGGGTGGCCACGGCGGTCTCCAGGTCGGCCCAGAGCGGATGGCCCTGGGTGAACTGCGCGGCATTGGCCGAGACGTAGTCCGTCAGCCGCAGTTCGTCGACGCCGAAGCCCTCCGGCGGATCGGCCACCTCGGCCGCGGCCGCCGCGTACGGACCGAAGTCCGGGTGACCGTGCTCGTCCACCCTGACCCCGGCGGGGTGCCGCTCCGCGCGGACCGGGTCCGGGAACTGCACCACCTGACCTGCGTACGCCGCGTTGGGCGCGGCGGCGACGCCGGGCCGACCTGTCGTCATCTGGGAGCCCCCACTGGCTGCTGCAAATTCGGTGCGCTTGCTGGACACCAGCGTAGGGGGTCCCCCCGGGCCACGACCCCCCGCCCGGGCACACCGGACGGCCCGCGGGCCACGGGCGGGGAGCGCGGCCGCGGGCCCGGACCGCGCCGGCCCGCCAGGGCTCAGCCGGCGAGCGCCTTGGCCAGCGTCTCCACGACGCGTTCCTGCTGGGCCGCGGTGATGTGCGGGTGGAGCGGCAGGGTGAGCAGCTCCCGGGCGGCCCGCTCGGCGACCGGGAACGCGCCCGCGCCGTGGCCGAGTTGCCGGAACGCCGGCTGGAGGTGGACGGGTACCGGGTAGTGGACGCCGGCGCCGATGCCCGCGGCCTGCAGCGCGGCCAGCACCGCGCCCCGGTCCCGGCCGGGCCCGATCCGCACCGCGTACAGGTGCCAGACGTGCTCGTTGCCGGGCGCGGTCCGCGGCGGGGTGAGGCCGTCGATCCCGGCCAGCAGCCGGTGGTAGCGCTCGGCGGCGGCCCGGCGGGCCTCGTTCCAGCCGGGCAGCCGGCGCAGCTTGGCCCGCAGCACGACGGCCTGCAGCGCGTCCATCCGGGAGTTGAAGCCGAACCGCTCGTGCTCGTACTTGCGGCCGGAGCCGTGGTCGCCGATCAGCCGGACGGCCGCCGCCAGGGCATCGTCGTCGGTGACGACGGCGCCCGCGTCCCCGTACGCGCCGAGGTTCTTGCCGGGGTAGAAGCTGGTGGCGGAGATCAGCCCGTGGAGGGCGCGGCCGTGCTGCCGGGCGCCCTGGGACTGCGCGGCGTCCTCCACCACCGGCCGGCCGGCGGCCAGCTCCAGCAGCGGGCCCATCGGGGCGAGCTGCCCGTTGAGGTGGACGGGCAGCAGCGCGACGGCGCCGGGCAGCGCGTCCGCCACGCGCTCGGGGTCGATCAGCAGGTGGTCCGGGTCGGCGTCGACCAGCACTGGGCGCAGCCCGGCCCGGACCACGGCCTCCGCGGTGGCGACGAAGGTGTTGGCGGGGAGCACCACGCCGCCGCCGGGCCGCAGGTCGAGGGCGCGCAGCGCCAGTTCGAGCGCGTCGGTGCCGTTGGCGGCGCCGACGCAGTGCCGGGCGCCGGAGAAGGCCGCGTACTCCGCCTCGAAGCCGGCCGTCTCGGGGCCCTTGACGTAGCCGCCGGTGGCGAGCACCCGGTCGAAGCCGGCCCGGACCTCGGCCTCCACCTCGGCGTGCGCGGCCTTCAGGTCCACCAGCGGAACCGGCTCGTCGACGGGCTGATCGGTGCTCATCCTGGTCTCCCCTGGGGTGTCTCGGCGGATCGGAGCGGGCGGACGGCGGCGACGGCCCGGCCCCGGGCCCCGGGCCGTGGACGTGGCCGTGGCCGTGGACGGGCGGGCCGGTTCAGCCGAGCGCCGCGCTCACGGCCCCGACCACCCGGTCCTGCTGCCGCTCGGTGAGCGCGTGGTAGAGCGGCAGGATCAGCGAGCGGCCGGTGAGCAGCTCGGTGGCGGGCAGCGGCACCCGGGCGGTGCCCCGGTACGGGGCCTCCAGGTGGGCCGCCATGATGCCGCGCCGGGCGGAGACGCCGGCGGCGGCGAGATCGGCGAGCACCGCGCCGCGGTCGGGGGCGGTGTCCGGGAGCAGCAGCCAGCAGGACTGGTAGTTGGTGCTGCCGTGCGCCGGGTCGGCCACCAGCCGGCCGCCGGTGCCGGCCAGCAGCTCCCGGTACCGCTCGGCGAGTTCGCGCCGCCGGGCGACCATGGCCGGCAGCTTGCGCAGCTGCACCAGGCCGATCGCCGCCTGGATGTCGGTCATCCGGTAGTTGAAGCCGGTCTCGTCGTACGTCTCCAGCCGGCCGGCGCCGTCCTTCGCGGCGTGCCGGTCGGCGGCCGAGACGCTCATCCCGTGCTCGCGCAGCCGGCGCAGCCGGGCGGCGAGCGCGCCGTCCTGGCAGGTGACCATGCCGCCCTCACCGGTGGTGAGCAGCTTGCGCGGGTGGAAGGAGTAGGCGGCCAGCGCCGCCGTGCCGCCCACCGGCCGGCCCCGGTGGACGGAGCCGGCCGCGCAGGCGGCGTCCTCGACCACGGTGGCCCCGCGCGGTTCGACGAGCGCGCGGAGCCCGTCCAGGTCGACCGGGACGCCGCCCTGGTCGACCGCGATCACGGCCCTGGTCCGCTCGGTGAGCAGGGGTTCGACGGTGGCGGCGGTGAGGTTGCCGGTGGTGACGTCCACGTCGGCGAAGACCGGGACGGCGCCGACGTAGGTGACGGCGTTGGCGGTGGCGACGAAGGAGAACGAGGGGACGACGACCTCGTCCCCCGGCCCGACCCCGGCGCCGATCAGCGCCAGGTGCAGGGCGGTGGTGCAGGAGGAGACCGCGACGGCGTGCGGTACCCCGAGGTGCTCGGCGAAGGCCCGCTCGAACTCGGCGACCCGGGGGCCCTGGGCCACCCAGCCGGAGCGGACGGCCTCGGCGGCGGCGAGGGCCTCCTCCTCGCCGAGCCAGGGGATCATGACGGGGATGGTGGACACAGGTGTACTCCGAACTGCCGTGCAGACGAGGGGACTACTGCTCGCGCCACCAGGCGACCAGCCTGCGCAGGCCGTCGTCGAGGCCCAGTTCGGGCTTCCAGCCGAGGTCGCGTTCGGCGGCGGTGATGTCCGCCAGGCGCCGGACCACGCCGCCGGCGGTGCCCCGGGCGGGGCCGAGCTCGACGTCGAGGTCGGTGCGGTCCATCGCGGTGAGCAGGGCGTCGGCCAGCCCGCGCAGCGAGACCTCGGTGCTGCTGGCGATGTTGTAGACCCGGTCGGTGACGGGCGCCGCGGCGGCCAGCAGGTTGGCCCGGGCGATGTCCTCGGTGTAGACGAAGTCCATGGTCTGCGCGCCGTCGCCGAAGATCAGCGGCGGCTGCCCGGCGGCGATCCGCTCCATCCAGCGGATGAACACCTCGGTGTACTTGCCGTGGACGTCCATCCGGGGCCCGTACACGTTGAAGTACCGGAGCGCGACGTAGTCCAGGCCGGCCATCGCGTGGAAGCTGCGCAGCAGGCCCTCGTTGAAGACCTTGGCCGCCCCGTACAGGGTGTCGTTGTGGTACGGGTGCTGGGTCTCCGGCGTCGGGAAGACGTCGGCGAGGCCGTAGACGGAGGCGGTGGAGGAGGCGATCACCTTGCCGACGCCGACCTCCGCGGCGGCCTCGACCACGTCGAAGGTGCCGTCCACCATGATCTCCAGGGCCAGCCTGGGCTCGGTGGCGCACTGGGTGATCCGGATCGCGGCCAGGTGGAACAGCAGGTCGGTGCCGGGGCCCAGCAGCTCGCGCAGCAGGCCGCGGTCGCGGATGTCGCCGTCCACCACCCGCAGCTGCCCGGGTGCGGCGAGCTCGCGGGCGTACGCCAGGTTGGCCGCCCGGCCGCGGACGAAGTTGTCGAGCACGACCACCTCGCGGGCGCCCGCCGCGATCAGCTGGTCGACCACGGTGGAGCCGATGGTGCCGGCCCCGCCCGTGACCAGGCAGCGGGAGCCCTCGATCTGTACAGCGTTCACCGCGCGGCGGCCCTCTCGTTCGCGTCGGACAGTTCGTCGGGACCGGCGCCGACCGGGACGGTGGCGCCGCCGAGCTCCAGGCTGAGCGAGGCGGCCTCCAGCAGCTGCAGCACGCGCAGTCCGGCCCGGCCGTCGGTGAGCGGGGCCCGGCCCTCGGTGATGGCGGCGGCGAACTCGGCCATCACGTTGCGCAGCGCCTCCTGCTCGACCAGCGCGGGCGCGACCATCTCGCCCACCCGGTAGGAGATCAGCGTCTGGTGGCGGATCGCGTCGGTCAGCTCGTCGGGCGGGGTGAGGTCCACGCCGCGGTCGTGCACCGCGAGCCGGGCCTGCGGGTTGAGGTCGTCCCAGACCAGGGTGCGCCGCGAGCCGCCGATGAGCGTCGTGCGGACCTTCGTCGGGGAGAGCCAGTTGACGTGGCAGTGCGCCAGCGCGCCGTTGCTCAGCCGGACCGTCAGATAGGCCACGCAGGCCCGGCCGGCCCCGATCGGGTCGGCGCCCTGGGCGGAGACCCCGATCGGTTCGACGCCCGGTGGCAGGACGAAGTCCAGGATGGACAGGTCGTGCGGGGCGAGGTCCCAGAGCACGTCCACGTCCGGCTGGACCAGCCCGAGGTTGATCCGCACCGAGTCGAAGAACTGGACGTCGCCGATCTCCCCGCCGTGCACCAGCTCGCGGATCCGGCGCACCACGGGCGTGTAGCAGAAGGTGTGGTCGCACATCAGCACCAGGCCGCGCTCCTCGGCGATGGCCACCAGCTCGGCGGCCTCCGCGGCGGAGGTGGTGATCGGCTTCTCCACCAGGACGTGCTTGCCCGCCTCCAGCGCGGCCCGGGCCAGCCGGTAGTGCGCGGCGGCCGGGGTGGCGACCGCGACCGCGCCGACCCGCTCGTCCGCGAGCACCTGGGCGAACGAGGTGGTGGACCGGACGGTGCTGTACTCACCCAGCACCCGGCGGGACCTGGCCTCGTCCAGGTCGCAGAGCCAGTGCAGGCGCAGCGCCGCCGTCTGCTGCGCGTTGCGGACCAGGTTCGGGCCCCAGTAGCCGGCGCCGACCACCGCGATCCCGATCGGGTGCGCGGGCGCGGGCTGCGGCGGCGCGCCCGGGGTCGGCACGTGCTCGCCGGGCGCCTCGTTCGCGGTTTCCGTCCCCGTCATCGCAAGACCCCCCTTGCTCGACGCCGGGGCGCCCTTGCCCCGACGGCCTCAACGGCCAGACCGAGCAGAGGAGTTGCTGCACCGGCCGATCAACCCCCCAGGGACCGGCCACCCCCTTGGCTCGCTGCTGGAACGCTACCGGCCGCCGCCCCCGGCCGGAGGCGGATTCGGGAAACCCGGGAACGAGTCGTGACGACGGCGTGCGGATCCGGCCGACACGGCGTGCCCACCGGCCCGCCGGTGGCCGGCCGTCGCCCCCCGGTTGTACGGATGTCGGTGCCATTTGACAGGCTTGCCCCGGACTGACCCCACACGGTCCCGTCACCGGCGGACGAACAGGAGGAGGACGACGTATGACCACCGGCGAACCGGCCGGCCCGCCCGTGCTGCGCCACTTCCGCGACAGCCTGCTGCCCGCCGTCGCCGCCGCCCTGTCGCTGAAGGGCGGCGAGGTGCACACCCTGGCGGGCGACAAGCCCGCCCGGCGCCCGGCCCTGCACCCCCTGGTGGCCGACTTCCTGGACGCGCTGCCGCTGGAGCACCGCGAGCGCTTCACCGGCCGCTGCCCGGAGGCCGTCCTGCTCTCCCAGTACCTGGCCGTCGTGGACGCCAAGCGCTCCAAGCGCGCCGCCCGCAAGCCGCTGGGCCTGCCCGAGGCCCGCAAGGCGCTCAAGGGCTCGCGGCTGACCACCGTACGGATCCGCGAGGAGCACGACCCGGCGCACGGCACCCACGCCCCGCCCTGCCGCTCCTGCGTACCGCTGCTGGAGCACTTCGCCGTGCGGAGCGTCGCGGTCGGGCCGCCCGCCCGCTGACCGCGCACCCGCGTACGCCCCCGTCCCCGAGCCGCCGGAGCCCGCCCTGAACCCGCCCAGTCCGCCCAGTCCGCCGCTGCCCCCGCCGAGCACGTCCGGCGGGTCCGCCCTGCGCAGCCGCCCGCGCTTTCCGGCCGATGTCGCCGCCGAACTCAAGGCGGCCGGCTGGCACCCCGGCCGCTGGCAGATCCGCCAGGCCGAGGAGTGGGCCGACGCCCTGGCGGCGTACGGCGGCCCGGCCGGCGTCGGTCACGCGGTGTTCCCGGCCGCGGTGGAGGCCTGGGCCGAGTTCGGCGGCCTCGCCTTCGACCTCGACGGCCCGGGGCGCCAGCTGGCCCGGACGCCCTTCCTGGTGGACCCGCTCTGCGGGCTCCACCAGCCGCGCACCCTGGCCGACCTCGGCCGCGCCCTGGACACCCGGCTCGCCCCGCTCGGCGAGGAGGCGTACGGCCAGGCCCTGCTGGCGGTGGACGAGGAGGGCCGGGTCTACAGCCTGGACCACACCGGGGAGTGGTTCCTCGGCCACGGCGTCGACCAGGCGATCAGCACCCTCGTCCTCGGTACCGCGCCCGAGCGGCTGCGCACCGCCGACGAGGGCTGACCGCACCGCCGACGAGGGCTGAGCGCTCCGGCCGGGCCGCGCCGGGCGGACGCCGCCCGGCCGGCGGCCTCACCCCAGCCGGTCGGCCCGGACGGCCAGCCGGGACGGCAGCACCGCCTCGACCCGGAAGCCCCCGTCCGCCTCCGGCCCCGCCGAGAAGGTGCCGCCCAGCGCGACCACCCGCTCCCGCATCCCGATCAGCCCGTTGCCCCCGCTGGGCAGCGCCGCCGCCGTCCGCTCGCCGCCCGGACAGGCGTTCACCACGCTGACCCGCACGCCGTTGGGCGCGTAGGCGAGCAGCACGGCGACCTGCGCGCCACCGGCGTGCTTGTGCGCGTTGGTCAGGCCTTCCTGCACCACCCGGTACGCGGTCTGCTCGGCCTCGGTGGTGAACTCCTGGCGGCTGCCGCTGACGGTCAGGGTGACGGCCATCCCGGCCGCCCTCGACTGGTCGACCAGCCGGGGCAGCGCGACCAGCGAGTCCGGCTCCGGCGTGCTGTCGTCCGACATCCGCAGCACCCCGAGGATCTCGCGCAGTTCGTTCAGCGCCTGCCGGCCGACCTCCCCCATCAGCTTGGCGCTCTGGGCCGCCCTCTCCGGGTCCTTCGCCACGATCCGCTCCAGCGCCCCGGCGTGCACCACCATCAGCGACACCCGGTGGGCCACCACGTCGTGCATCTCCCGGGCGATCCTGGTCCGCTCCTCCAGCCGGGCCCGGCGGGCACGCTCGCGGGCCTGCTCGGCCAGCAGGTCCAGCTCGGTCTCCAGGCCGTGCGCGCGGTCCTTGAGCGACTCGATCAGCCGCCGCCGCGCGCCCACGTACAGACCGGTGACCACCGGCGGCACGGTCAGGCCGACGGCCACCAGCACCGACAGCAGCACCTGCCCCCAGAGCGGCGGCTGCTCCACCGTCAGGTCGGAGGGGGTGAGCATGGACACCAGCATCACGCCGACCGCCTCGGCGAAGGCCAGGGCGGACAGCGCCACCACCCGCCGGCGCCGGCTCGGCCACTCCCAGGTCTCCGCGAGCGTGTAGAGCGACACCGTCAGCAGCACCACGCCCAGCATCCCGGGCATCGCCACCAGGGCCACCAGCACCGGCACCGCCGGCCAGCGCCGCCGCAGCACCAGCGTGGCGCCGGCCGCCGCGCCGAACAGCGCGACCCCGACGATGGCCACCACGCCCAGGTGGACCCGGGGCGCCAGGAAGGCGACCGCGCTGGCCGCGCACTCCAGCGCCGCCAGCGCCGCCAGCCCGATGTCCAGGAGAGCGCTGCGCCGTCGCTCCCACCACCAGAACGACCGGTCCCGCTCGCGCTCCCCAGGCGACTTGCTCATAGCCCCACAGCCTAAGCGTGAACCCCGACCCGTCCCCACCCGGTTCCGCCCCGACACCCGTGCGGGTCCTCAAGTGGTCCAGACCACCCGAACCGGCTGTGATCTTGTCCGCCATCCGGCCACCTCGCGGACAGCAACCGCCCCGACACCTATGCTGGGTCGCGTCGGACAGCGCGGTCCGCACGCGTCACACCCGCCACACGTGTGCGGAGCTGTGACGATGAGCCGTTGCCGAACCCCACCACCACAGGGAGCCAGCCGTGACCGCTCCGGTCCCCACCCCGGCGGACAGCCCCAGCCGTGTCGGCCCCGCCGGCGCCGACGCCGACAACACAGCCCTGCGCGCGGACATCCGCCGCCTCGGCGACCTCCTCGGCGAGACGCTGGTCCGCCAGGAGGGCCCCCAGCTGCTGGGCCTGGTCGAACAGGTCCGCCTGCTGAGCCGCACCGACGGCGAGGCCACCGCCGAACTGCTCTCCGACATCGACCTGGACACCGCCGCGAAGCTGGTCCGCGCGTTCTCCACCTACTTCCACCTCGCCAACGTCACCGAGCAGGTGCACCGCGGCCGGGAGCTGGCCACCCGCCGCGCCCGCGAGGGCTCGCTGCTCGCCCAGACCGCGGACCAGCTCGGCGAGGCGGACCCGAAGCACCTCGCGAACACCCTGGCCCACCTGGCCGTCCGCCCGGTCTTCACCGCCCACCCCACCGAGGCCGCCCGCCGCAGCGTCCTCAACAAGCTCCGCCGGATCGGCGAGCTGCTCGACCGGATCCACCGCGAGCAGATCGCCGCCGGCCTCTCGCACGCCGACCAGGCCCGCACCACCTCCGCCAAGCGGCAGGCCGACCGCCGCCTCGCCGAGGTCATCGACCTGCTCTGGCAGACCGACGAGCTGCGGATCGCCCGCCCGGAGCCGACCGACGAGGCCCGCAACGCCGTCTACTACCTGGACGAGCTCTACCGCGAGGCCGTCCCCGAGGTCCTGGAGGAGCTGCACGAGGAGCTCGCCCGGGTCGGCCTCACCCTGCCCGACGGCGTCCGCCCGCTCACCTTCGGCACCTGGATCGGCGGCGACCGCGACGGCAACCCGAACGTCACCCCGCAGGTCACCTGGGACGTCCTGAACCTCCAGCACGAGTACGGCATCAAGGACGCCCTGGCGGCCGTCGACGACCTGCGCAACTCGCTCTCCACCTCCGAGCGCCTGGCCGGCGCCTCGGCCGAGCTGGTCGCCTCGCTCCACGCCGACCTGGACGTGCTCCCCGAGCTGAGCCCGCGCTACAAGCGGATGAACGCCGAGGAGCCCTACCGCCTCAAGGCCACCTGCGTCCGGCTCAAGCTGGAGAACACCCGCGAGCGGCTCGCCCAGGGCACCCCGCACATCGCGGGCCGCGACTACCTCGGCACCCGCGAGCTCGTCGCCGACCTCCGGCTGATCCAGGAGTCGCTCCGCTCCCACCGCGGCGGCCTGATCGCCGACGGGCGGCTCGCCCGCGCCATCCGCACCATCGAGGCCTTCGGCCTCCAGCTCGCCACCATGGACGTCCGCGAGCACGCCGAGGCCCACCACCACGCGCTCGGCCAGCTCTTCGACCGGCTCGGCGAGGAGGCCTGGCGCTACGCGGACATGCCCCGCGAGTACCGGCAGAAGCTGCTCGCCAAGGAGCTCCGCTCGCGCCGCCCGCTCGCGCCCACCCCGGCCCCGCTGGACGCCGCGGGCACCAAGACCCTCGGCGTCTTCAACACCATCCGCGAGGGCTTCGAGCGGTTCGGCGACGAGATCGTCGAGAGCTACATCATCTCGATGTGCCAGGGCGCCGACGACGTGTTCGCCGCCACCGTGCTGGCCCGCGAGGCCGGTCTGATCGACCTGCACGCCGGTATCGCCAAGATCGGCATCGTGCCGCTGCTGGAGACCACCGACGAACTCCAGGAGGCCGACCGGATCCTGGACGAGATGCTCTCCGACCCCTCCTACCGGCTGCTCGTCTCGCTGCGCGGCGACGTCCAGGAGGTCATGCTCGGCTACTCCGACTCCTCCAAGTTCGGCGGCATCACCACCTCCCAGTGGGAGATCCACCGCGCCCAGCGCCGGCTGCGCGACGTCGCCCACCGCTACGGGATCCGGCTGCGGCTCTTCCACGGCCGCGGCGGCACCGTCGGCCGCGGCGGCGGCCCCTCGCACGAGGCCATCCTGGCCCAGCCCTGGGGCACCCTCGAGGGCGAGATCAAGGTCACCGAGCAGGGTGAGGTGATCTCCGACAAGTACCTGCTGCCCTCGCTGGCCCGGGAGAACCTGGAACTGACCATCTCGGCCACCCTGTCCGCCTCGGCGCTGCACACCGCCCCGCGCCAGGCCCCCGAGGAGCTGGCCCGCTGGGACGCCGCGATGGACCAGGTCTCGGCGGCCGCGCACACCGCGTACCGCGCCCTGGTCGAGCAGGAGGACCTGCCGAAGTACTTCTTCGCGGCCACCCCGGTCGACCAGCTCGCCTCGCTGCACCTGGGCTCCCGGCCGTCCCGCCGCCCCGACTCGGGCGCGGGCCTCGACGGCCTGCGCGCCATCCCGTGGGTGTTCGGCTGGACCCAGTCCCGCCAGATCGTGCCCGGCTGGTTCGGCGTCGGCGCCGGCCTCGCCGCCGCCCGCGAGGCGGGTCTCGGGGACGTCCTGGACGAGATGTACGGCCAGTGGCACTTCTTCCGCAACTTCCTGTCCAACGTCGCCATGACGCTGGCCAAGACCGACCTGCGGATCGCCCGCCACTACGTCGAGCAGCTGGTGCCCGCCGAGCTGCACCACATCTTCGACCAGATCACCGCCGAGCACGAGCTGACCCTGCGCGAGGTGCTCCGCCTCACCGGGGAGAGCGAACTGCTGGAGCACAACCCGGTGCTGAAGCAGACCTTCACCGTCCGCGACGCCTACCTCGACCCGATCTCCTACCTCCAGGTCGCGCTGCTGCGCCGCCAGCGCGAGGAGGCCTCCACCGGCCGCCCGGAGGACCCGCTGCGGGCCCGCGCCCTGCTGCTGACCGTGAACGGCATCGCCGCCGGCCTGCGCAACACCGGCTGACCGGCACCCGGCACCGCAAGGGCCCGGTGCCGCCCCCTCGGTCGAGGGGGCGGCACCGGGCCCTTCGCGTCACACCGGTCGTACCGTCGTCACTCCACCGGATCGCCCGCGCGCCGGCGCTTCAGCCAGAGGGCCGCGCCGCCCGCCGCCACGACCAGGCCGCCGCCGACGGCCAGCAGGCCCGCGTCACCGCCGACCGAGCCGCCCAGCACCGGGCCGAACTGCGCCGCCGCGGGATCCTGGGACACCACACCGGGATCGGGGTCCGCCACCGTCTCCGCGTGGGCGACGCCACCGCCCGAGAGCAGCACCCCGGCCGCCCCCAGCGCACCGGCCGTGCCGACCTTGCGACCGAGCTTCCTCAGCCGTACCACCCGAACCCGCCGCAGGCGCCGGACCGGCCGCAAACTCCGCATCGAGAACTCCCCAGGACCCGTTCGCGTACGGGCCCGACGCTATCCGATCCGGCACGGGTTTCTCACACCCATTCAGGTTTGGACGGCCAAGCGTTGTACGACTGTTGCCCAGCCGCCCCGCCCACCGCGGCGGGCGGGCGGGGATCCGCTCCCTTGCCGAACAACCGTCCTGACGCCGGATCAGGAGTGGTAGACGCCCTGGGCCCGCTCCAGGCCGTCGGTGAGCAGTGCCTCCACGGCGTCCGCCGAGCGGTCCACGAACCACTCCAGCTCCTTGCGCTCGGTGGCGGAGAAGTCCTTCAGGACGAAGTCCGCGACCTCCATCCGGCCCGGCGGGCGGCCGATCCCGCAGCGCACCCGGTAGTACTCCGGGCCCAGCGACTTGGTGATCGACTTCAGCCCGTTGTGGCCGTTGTCGCCGCCGCCGAGCTTCAGCCGCAGCGTCGCGTAGTCGATGTCCAGCTCGTCGTGGACGGCCACCAGGGCCGAGGCCGGCGTCTTGTAGAAGTCCCGCAGGGCGGTCACCGGGCCGCCCGAGAGGTTCATGAAGGTCATCGGCTTGGCCAGCACCACCCGCCGGCCCGCCAGCCGGCCCTCGGCCACCTGCGCGCGGCTCTTGTGCGCCTTGAACCTGGCACCCATCCGCTGCGCCAGCAGGTCCACCACCATGAACCCGATGTTGTGCCGGTTCCGGGCGTACTGCTCCCCCGGATTGCCCAGCCCGGCCACCAGCCAGGGGCCCTCGTACGCGTCCTCGCTCATCGCATCGCTCCTCGTGCTCTCGCTCGTCGACATCATCCCGGACACACCGCTGCCCCGGCCGCTCCAGTACGGAGCGGCCGGGGCAGCGGTCAGACGGTGCGGGAGGCTCAGGCCTCGGCGCCGGCCTCGGCGGCCTCGGCGTCGGCGTCGGCCTGCGAGGCCTGGGCGCCGATGACCTGCAGCACGACGGTGTCGGCCTCGACGGCCAGCGTGGTGCCCTTGGGCAGCGAGATGTCACCGGCGGTGATCGAGGCACCGGCCTCCAGGCCCTCGACCGAGACGGTCACGGACTCGGGCAGGTGGGTGGCCTCGGCCTCGATCGGCAGCGCGTTGAGGACGTGCTCCAGCAGGTTGCCGCCGGGGGCCAGCTCGCCCTCGGTGAGGACGGGGATCTCGACGGTGACCTTCTCGCCGCGCTTCACGAGGAGCAGGTCGACGTGCTCGATGGTGCGCTTGATGGCCTGGCGCTGGATGGCCTTCGGCAGGACGTACTCGTCCTTGCCCTCGATCGGAACGACCAGCAGGGCGTTCGGGGTCTTGAGGGCCATCATCAGGTCGTGGCCGGGCAGGTTCAGGTGAACCGGGGCGTGGCCGTGGCCGTAGACGACACCGGGGACCAGGCCGGCACGGCGGGCCCGGCGGGCAGCGCCCTTACCGAACTCGGAACGGGTCTCAGCGGCGATGCGGATCTCGGACACGACTGCACTCCTCGTGAAAACTGGCGCGGGGGTGCAGGCAACGCGAAAAACCGCCGGGACCACACCCACAGTACGTTCGGGGGTCACTCGGCGGCGTACGACCTCTGCCAACGGCCGGAAGAACCGGCCCCAGCAGCGCGTCGATCACGGAGCGCGGGCACCCGACGAGCAGGCACACGGCATCCCTCGCCGAGCATTTTCACGAGTCTAACCGCACCGGTGCCCTCCGACGAAATCGACGGCGGCCCCGGCCCTTTGAGGACCGGGGCCGCCTGCGCGGGCTTCGTCAGTGCACGCCCTCGAACAGGCTGGTGACCGAGCCGTCCTCGAACACCTCGCGGATCGCGGCGGCGATCGACGGGGCGATCGACAGCGTGGTGATCTTGTCCAGCTGGAGCTCGGCCGGGGTCGGCAGGGTGTTCGTGAACACGAACTCGCTGACCCGGGAGTTCTTCAGACGGTCCGCGGCCGGACCGGAGAGCACGCCGTGCGTGGCGGCCACGATCACGTCCGCGGCGCCGTTCTCGAACAGCGCGTCGGCCGCGGCGCAGATGGTGCCGGCGGTGTCGATCATGTCGTCGACCAGGACGCAGACCCGGCCCTTGACGTCACCGACCACCTCGGCGGACAGGATGGTGTTGGCCTGGGTCATGTCGCGGCGCTTGTGGATGATCGCCAGCGGCGCGCCCAGACGGTCCGACCACTGGTCGGCGACCTTCACCCGGCCGGCGTCCGGGGACACCACGGTGAGGCGGTCGCGGTCGACCTTGTCGCCCACGTAGTCCGCCAGCAGCGGCAGCGCGAACAGGTGGTCCACCGGACCGGAGAAGAAGCCCTGGATCTGCGCGGTGTGCAGGTCCACCGCCATGATCCGGTCCGCGCCGGCGCTGGCCAGCAGGTCCGCGATCAGACGGGCCGAGATGGGCTCGCGGCCCAGGTGCTTCTTGTCCTGGCGGGCGTACCCGTAGAACGGCAGGATCGCGGTGATGCTCCGGGCCGAGGCCCGCTTCAGAGCATCGATCATGATCAGCTGTTCCATGATCCACTGGTTGATGGGAGCCGTGTGGCTCTGCATCACGAAGCAGTCCGCACCGCGCGCGGAGTCCAGGAAGCGGACGTAGATCTCACCGTTGGCGAAGTCCAGGGCCTTGGTCGGGACCAGCTCGGTCCCGAGCGCCTCGGCCACCTCCCTCGCCAGCTCAGGGTGGGCACGGCCGGAGAAGAGCTTGAGTTTCTTCTCACCCGACGTCGTGATCCCGCTCACTGCACCGTCTCCTCGCGTTGCTGACGCTGAACCCGTCCGCACCGCAGGCAGGCACGAGCCCGCTGGCGATAGGGGTCGGGGAAATGTCGGTACGCCTGGACACGGGCGGTAAGCCCAGTGGCGCACGTATGTCCCCAAGGTTACGCGCCCGTGCGGAAACCGTCCGCCCCGGGACCGCCCCTCGGACTCCCACCCGGCCCGTCAGACCTCCGCGGCCCCGTCCGTCGCGGCAGCCGCGGCCTGCGCCGATGCGGTCCCGGGGCGCTTGCGCTCCACCCAGCCCGCGATGTTGCGCTGCTGCGCCCGGCTCACGCCCAGCGCGCCGGGCGGAACGTCGCCGGTGATCACCGAGCCGGCCCCGGTGTAGGCGCCGTCACCGACCGTCACCGGGGCGATGAACATGTTGTCCGAGCCGGTCCGGCAGTGCGCCCCGATCACCGTGCGGTGCTTGTTCACCCCGTCGTAGTTCACCGTGACGGAGGCCGCGCCGATGTTGCTGCCCTCGCCGATGGTGGCGTCCCCGATGTAGGACAGGTGCGGCACCTTGGCGCCCTCGCCCAGCTCCGAGTTCTTCACCTCGACGTAGGTGCCGACCTTCGCCTTGCGCCCGAGCCTCGCCCCCGGCCGCAGGTAGGCGTACGGGCCGGCGGTGGCGAAGTCGCCCACCTCGGCGCCGTCCGCCGTGGTGTTGCTCACACGCGCGCCGGCGCCGATCCGGGTGTCCTTGAGCGTCGAGTTCGGGCCCACCTCGCAGCCCTCGCCCAGATGGGTGAGGCCCTGCAGCTGGGTGCCCGGCAGGACCACCGCGTCCGGCTCGTAGGACACCTGGACGTCGAACCAGGTGGTCGCCGGGTCCACCACCGTGACGCCGGCGCGCATCGCCCGCTCCAGCAGGCGGTCGTTCAGCAGGCGCCGGGCCTGGGCCAGCTGCACCCGGTCGTTGATGCCGAGGATGTCGCGGTAGTCCGCGGCCACCACGGCGCCGACCCGGTGGCCGGCCGTCCGCAGGATCTCCAGGGTGTCGGTGAGGTACTCCTCGCCCTGGACGTTGTCGGTGGTGACCCGGGACAGCGCCTCGGCCAGCAGCTTGGCGTCGAAGGCGAAGACCCCGGAGTTGATCTCGTCGACCGCCCGCTGGGCGTCCGAGGCGTCCTTCTCCTCGACGATCGAGGCGACGGCGCCGTCCGCCTCGTCCCGCAGGATCCGCCCGTAGCCGAACGGGTCCGGGACGACGGCCGTCAGGACGGTGACGCCGTTGCCCTGTTCGGCGTGCGCGCCGGCGAGGGCCGCCAGCGTCGCGCCGGTCAGCAGCGGCGCGTCCCCGGTGGTGACGATCACCGTGCCGTCCAGCTCCACGCCGTCGGCCGCCAGGGCCTCCAGCGCGGTTCGGACGGCGTGCCCGGTGCCCTTCTGCTCCTCCTGCACCACGGCGCGCGCCGCCGGGTAGTGCGCCCCCAGGTGCTCCTGCACCTTCTCCCGCATGTGCCCGACCACGACGACCAGCTGCTGCGGGGTCAACTCCTGTGCTGCCGCCACCGCATGGCCCACCAGCGACCGCCCGCAGACCTCGTGCAGCACCTTGGGCAGGCTGTTCGACTTCATCCTGGTCCCGCCACCGGCGGCAAGCACGACAACGGCGGCAGGCGAATTGGCACTCACGGGGGGAGGCTCCTCAGTCGGTTCACAGAGAGGGCAGTGCAGCCCGGCCGGGACCCAGGCCGGTCGCCTTCGCACAGTCCGCCGAGCAGCCCCGACAATACCGGGGGGCGGGGGATGCGCCCGAAACAGAGCGCCCGCTGGCTCCGCCGCTAGGATTCGAACCCAGACAAAGGCCTCCAAAGGGCCCTGTGCTGCCATTACACCACGGCGGATCGGTCATCAACTCGCAGCGCCCGAGGCGCTCCGACACAGCCTAAGGGTTGCGGCCGCATAGCTCCACCACCCCGGCGCGGCCGGCCCGGCCCGCGCGGATCCCGGGCGTTGTCCATCCAGTCGGGTGAAATACGCCGAGCCGCCCGCGGCCACGTATTCCCCTGACGGCCGAACGCAACCTACGATGCCGTAGGTTACGCAGACGTAACCTCCACCCCTGCCCTCAAGGGACACCCATGACCATCCAGGCCGGCGAGGCGCGCGCCGATACCGCGCACTCCATCGATCCCGCCCCGACCCTGCTCTCCGCCACCCGCGGCGGGGAGAAGCAGGGCCTCGCCGAGCGGGTCGCGCTCGGGCTGTTCATCGCCGTACCGTTCGCCGCCCTGCTGGCGGCCGTGCCGGTGGCCTGGGGCTGGGGCCTGGGGTGGACCGATCTCGCGATCGC
This sequence comes from Kitasatospora sp. NPDC001603, assembly GCF_040298365.1. NCBI lineage: Bacteria > Bacillati > Actinomycetota > Actinomycetes > Kitasatosporales > Streptomycetaceae > Kitasatospora > Kitasatospora sp. NPDC001603. The sequence continues at coordinate 110,800 of NZ_JBEPAA010000016.1, read as the reverse complement.
CACCGTCATGTACTTCCTCACCTGCCACGGCATCACGATCGGCTACCACCGCTACTTCACCCACGGCTCCTTCAAGGCCAACCGGGCCCTGCGGATCGCCCTCGCGGTGGCCGGGTCGCTGGCCATCGAGGGCCCGCTGGTCCGCTGGGTGGCCGACCACCGCAAGCACCACCGGTACAGCGACAAGGACGGCGACCCGCACTCGCCGTGGCGCTACGGCGAGACCGTCCCGGCCCTGCTCAAGGGCCTCTGGTGGGCGCACATGGGCTGGCTCTTCGACGAGGAGCAGACCCCGCAGCTCAAGTACGCGCCGGACCTCGTGGACGATCCGGCCATAAGGCGGATCTCCCGGCTGTTCTGGCTCTGGACCTCACTCTCGATGCTGATCCCGCCGCTGGTCGGCGGGCTGGTCACGCTCTCCTGGCAGGGTGCGCTCTCCGCCTTCTTCTGGGGTTCACTGGTCCGGGTCGCCCTGCTGCACCACGTCACCTGGTCGATCAACTCGATCTGCCACGCGCTCGGCAACCGCCCGTTCCGCTCCCGCGACCGCTCCGGGAACGTCTGGTGGCTGGCGGTGCTCTCCTGCGGCGAGTCCTGGCACAACCTGCACCACGCGGACCCGACCTCGGCCCGGCACGGCGTGCTGCGCGGGCAGGTCGACTCCTCGGCCCGGCTGATCCGCTGGTTCGAGCTGGCCGGCTGGGCCCGGGACGTCCGCTGGCCGGACGCGCAGCGGATCGCCGCCCGCCGCGCCGCATGAGGGCTCGCCTGCAGCATGATGTAGGGGTGAACGGGAGCAGCGCAGACAGCACAGGCGGCCACGAGAGCCCGCGGACGGACGCCGCACCCGATCCGGTGCAGGCCCGTCCGCGTGCCGCTGCCCCGGCGGGCGCCGCCGCGCCCGCGGGCCGCCGCCGCAGCGGCCGGGTGCGGATGACCGGGAAGCAGCGGCGGGAGCAGCTGCTGGAGATCGGCCGCTCGGTGTTCGCGGAGCGCGGCTACGACGGCACCTCGGTCGAGGAGATCGCCGAGCGGGCCGGGGTGTCCAAGCCGGTGGTGTACGAGCACTTCGGCGGCAAGGAGGGGCTCTACGCGGTGGTCGTGGACCGCGAGATGCAGCTGCTGCTGGACATGGTGACGGGGGCGCTGACCGGAGGGCACTCGCGGGAGCTGCTGGAGCAGGCGGCGTTCGCGCTGATGGACTACATCGACACGTCCACGGACGGCTTCAAGATCCTGGTCCGGGACTCCCCGGTGGCCCAGTCGACCGGCACCTTCGCCTCGCTGATCAGCGACATCGCGACGCAGGTCGAGGACATCCTGGGCCTGGAGTTCAAGGCGCGGGGCTTCGACGCGCGCCTCGCCCCGATGTACTCGCAGATGCTGGTGGGCATGGTCGCGCTGACCGGCCAGTGGTGGCTGGAGGTGCGCAAGCCGCAGAAGGCCGAGGTCGCCGCCCATCTGGTGAACCTCGCCTGGCACGGCCTGGAGGGGATGGAGCGGCACCCCAAGCTGGTCGGCGACCGCAAGTCCTAGGCCCGGGCCGCCGCCACCCTCCGGCCGCTACCGCTTCACCCCGACTGCGAAGATCCGCCGGAACGGGAAGACCGTGCCGTACGGGCCGGCGGGGTAGGCCTCGCGGAGCAGGGCGCCGTACTCGGCGAGGAAGGCCGCCCGCTCGGCCGGGTCGGTGAGCCGGGTCAGCACCGGCCGCAGGGCGGTGCCCTTGACCCACTCCAGGACCGGGTCCGCCCCGGGGAGCAGGGTGCTGTAGGTGGTCTCCCAGACGTCGGCGGCGCAGCCGGCCCCGGCCAGGGCCGCCAGGTAGGCGCCGGGTTCGTGGACGCCGGCCCGGGTGGCGCCCTCGCCCAGGGCGTCCCGCCAGCGGGGGCTGCGGCGGAGCCCGGCGAGCAGGGTGTGGCTGGGCGAGTCGAAGTTGCCGGGCACCTGGAAGGCGATCACGCCGCCCGGCTCCAGCGCCGCCGCCCAGCGGGGCAGCAGGTCGAGGTGCCCGGCGGGGCCGGCGGCCCCGTGCTCCGGGGTGAAGCCGATCCACTGCAGCGCCGCGTTGGAGACGATCAGGTCCGGTGCGGCCGGGTCCGGGTCGTAGCCGCGGGCGTCGGCGAGCAGGTAGTCCGCGGTGGGCTCGCCCTCGGCGCGGGCGGTGGCGAGCATCTCGGCGGAGTTGTCGAGGCCGGTGATCCGGGCTCCGGGCCAGCGTTCGCGCAGGACGGCGGTGGAGTTGCCGGGGCCGCAGCCGATGTCCAGGATCCTGGCAGCCGGTTCGTGCGGGAGGACGGGGACGCGGGCGAGCAGGTCGCGCAGCGGGCGGGTCCGTTCGTCGGCGAAGCGCAGGTACTGCTCCGGGTCCCAGACGGGGGTGCTCATGGTCGGCCTCGCAAGTATCTCGACATCAAGATATCCAGTCGCAGGTTCCACGTTACATTTCTCGATGTCAAGAGACTTCACATCGACACATCCCCCGATACACTGATCGTCATGGAGGACGAGGTCGACCGCCTGGTCGCAGCATGGCGCCGAGAGCGCCCCGACCTCGACGTGGAACCACTTGAGGTACTCAGCCGGGTCAGCCGACTCGCCCGGCACCTCGACCGCGCCCGCCGGACGGCCTTCGCCGAGCACGGCCTGGAGCCCTGGGAGTTCGACGTCCTGACCGCGCTGCGGCGCGCCGGCTCCCCCTACCAGCTCTCCCCCGGCCAGCTGCTCACCCAGACCCTGGTCACCTCCGGCACCATGACCAACCGGATCGACCGACTCACCGGCAAGGGCCTGGTCAAGCGCCTGCCCGACCCGGACGACCGGCGCGGCGTGCTGGTCCGGCTCACCGAGGACGGCCGCGACCGGGCCGACCAGGCGCTCGCCGGGCTGCTGGCCCACGAACGCGAGCTGCTGGCCCAGCTCACCGGCGCCCAGCAGGGCGAACTCGCCGGACTGCTGCGGCAGCTGGTCGCCCCCTTCGACAACATCCCGAGCTGACCGCCGCCCGGTCCGCCGTCAGAAGCCGTCCGGGTACGGGGAGCTGAAGGCGGGCACCGGGGCCGGCTCGGCCTCCGCGGTGCGGTAGCCGGGCAGCAGCTCGGCCAGCCGCCGGCGCACCTCCCCGTCGCTGTTGCCGACCGCCGCCGCGTACAGACCGGTCAGACCGCCCGCGAGGTCCTCGGGGCCGCCGCCGCACTCGGCCGCGGTCGCGTAGATCCGGGCGTGCGCGGTGGGCAGCCGCTCCTCGCCCTCCGAGAACAGCGCCTCGTTCAGCTTCTCGCCCGCCCGCAGCCCGGTGAAGCGGATCTCCACCTCGTCCCGGCCCAGTTGCACCTGCTCGGCGAAGTTGTGGACCAGGTCGACGATCCGCACCGGATCGCCCATGTCGAGCACGAACACCTCACCGCCGCGGGCCATCCGGCCGGACTCCAGCACCAGACCGACGGCCTCCTCGATGGTCATGAAGAACCGCGTCACATCGGGGTGGGTGATGGTCACCGGGACGCCGCTGCGCAACTGCTCGGCCAGCACCGACAGCAGCGAACCGCGCGAGCCCAGCACGTTGCCGAACCGGACCGCCGAGAACACCCCGGTGCCCAGGTTGCGCGCGTCCCGGGCGTTCGCCTGCACGATCAGCTCGGCCAGCCGCTTGCTGGCGCCGAGCACCGAGGTCGGATCGGCCGCCTTGTCGGTGGAGATCAGCACGAACCGCTCGACACCGGTGGCCAGCGCCGCCTCCACCAGGTGGTCGGTGCCCAGCACGTTGGACTTGACCGCCTCGCTGGGGTGACGCTCCAGCAGCGGAAGGTGCTTGTGCGCGGCCGCGTGGAAGACCACCTCGGGCTTCAGATCGCGGAAGATCTGCTGGATCCGCGGCCGGTCCCGGATGTCCGCGATCACCAGGGACTCGTCGGTCAGCAGCGCCTCACCCCAGATCTCCAGCTGGAGCCGGTGCAGGTTGGACTCGTCGTGGTCCAGCATGTAGAGCGCGCTCGGATTGAACGCGTGGACCTGGCGGCAGAGTTCGCTGCCGATCGAGCCGCCGGCCCCGGTCACCAGCACCCGGCGGCCCTCGATCACGTCCCGCACGTCGGCGGAGACCACGTGCACCTCGTGCCGCCCGATCAGCCGGTTGACGTCCAGGCTGCGCATGTCCGAGCCGACCACCTCGCGGCGCAGCGCGGCCAGGAAGGACGGCAGGTAGCGGACGGCGGCGCCGGCCGCGGCGGCGGCGGTCGCCAGCGCCCGGACCCGCTGCGGGGCCAGGCCGGGGATGGCGAGCGCGACCACCTGGACGCGGTGGCGGACCGCGAGCTCGGTGAGCTCGGCGAGGGTCCCGAGGACGGGGACGCCGCCCACGACCCGGCCCGCCTTGGCCGGGTCGTCGTCGAGCAGGCCGATCGGGTCGAGGCCGAACTCCGGTGTCCGGCCGAGGTCGCGGACCAGCGCCGTCCCGGCCGCACCGGCTCCGACGACCAGCGTGCGCAGGCCCGTCGGCGGTGTCGCGGCCGGGGTGGCCGCGGCCGGCGAAGGGGCCTCCCCGCCCCCGCCCGGGCCGGACCGGGCTGCGTGCGGGCGTGCGGAAGTGCTGTGCGGCGACATCTGTCCTCCGGATTTCCCTGACCTGACGGACCTGAGCCGGTACCTGGGTGTGACGGGCGGATCAGCCGGCGCCGGGAGCTGTGGTCGAGGCGACGGACGGCGGGGCAGTGGGCGCGGCCGGCTCGGAGGGGCTGACGCCCGCCCGCCGGGCGACCGCGACGGCGGCCAGGGTGGAGTGCACCCCGAGCTTGCCGAGGACGTTCTGCATGTGGGTGCGCACGGTGTGCGGGGAGAGGTAGAGCCGTTCGGCGACGGCCTGCCGGCCCAGGCCGGCCACCATGCAGCGCAGGATCTGCTTCTCCCGGGGGGTGAGCGTGTCGACCAGGCGCTCGCTCTCGGTGCGGTCCCGCCGGGCGGTGGTGAGCTCCCGGATGACACCGGTCAGCAGGGCGGGCGGCAGGTGCGTCTCGTCGCGCAGCACGCCCCGGACCACGGCCAGCAGGCGGGCCAGTGAACTCTCCTTGGCCACCCACCCGGTGGCGCCGGCGTGCAGGGCGCGGGCGGCGCGCAGCGGGTCGTCGGCGGCGGCCAGGACGATCGCCCGCAGCGCGGGATGGTGGCGGCGGACCCGGGCGAGCAGGGTGATCCCGTCGGACGCCGGGGCGGCGTGGTACCGGTCGGGCGGATACGGCCCGGGCGGGTACGGGGCGGTCGGGCAGGCCGCGGCAGGGGCGCCGCGGGCCGGGACACCGGGGCCGGCGGGCGGCCCGGGTGCGGCGGCCGGGCGGCGGGGCGCGGGCAGCGTCACCGGCGGGCGCCGTCGCAGGGCCTCGGGCGGGTCGGCACCGGGCTGGCGCGGTGTGCGCGCTCCGTCGGCGTCGGCACCGAGGTCGGCATCGATCAGGACGACGTCGAAGGACCGGCCCTCGGTGGCGGCACGCTCCAGGGCGCGCTCGGCGGCGGCCGCGCTGCCGGCCGCGCCGACCTCCACGTCGGGCTCGGCGGCGAGCGCCGCAGCCAGCGCCTCGGCGAAGATCCGGTGGTCGTCGACCACCAGGACGCGGATCCGCCCCATCGTCACTCCCCCCTGTTCGGCCGAGCTGCGCCCGGGGCGCCGGCGCGGACCACCGCCGTGGCCCGGGTCCTGCTCCGCCGCCCACCCCCCGGCTCCCGGGAGGACCAAAGCACCGACCCCCACCGGTACCGGAATCAGCGTACGGGGTGGGGGACGGCCCGGTGGGGGTTTGGTGAAGTTTCGTCAGGAGGTGCGGACTTGGCGTGATTCGGCGACGGCGGCGCCTCCCGGCGGGCGGCGGTGACCGGGGTGGTGGCGGCCCGGGCGACGCCGTGGAGGGGGCGGCCCGGGCGGCCCGGCGACCGGCGGCCGGTCAGGCGCCGTAGGGGCGGACGGCGCGGGCGTCCCGCAGCGCGTGGGCCCACCAGGTGAGCTGGTCGAGCATGCCCTTGGCGGCGCCGGTCGGGACGGTCGGGTCGACGGGCTCGCCGTCCTCCCCGAAGGCGCCCCAGACGCTGTGGAAGCTGACGGAGTCCCGGACGGTGACGGTGTGCAGCTCGGCGAAGATCAGCCGGAGCTGCTCGACCGCGCGCAGCCCGCCGCCGAGGCCCCCGTACGAGACGAAGCCGACCGGCTTGGCCTGCCACTCGGCGCGGTGCCAGTCGATCGCGTTCTTCAGCACGGCGGGGAAGCTGTGGTTGTACTCGGGTGTGACCACCACGAACGCGTCGGCGGCGGCCAGCCGGGGCGAGAGCGCGGCGAGGCACTCGGCCTGCTCGGCCGTGGGCTCCTCGCCCAGGTGCGGCAGCGGATGGTCGGCCAGGTCGATGACATCGAGATCGAGATCGGCCCGCTGCCCGGCGGTGCGCACGAACCACTCGGCGACGGTGGGCGCGACGCGGCCCGGGCGGTTGCTGCCGACGATGACGGCGACGCGGTACGGGGTCTCGGACATGACGGTCTCCGGGAGTTGGTCTCTGCGGTCACCGCCCGATCGGACGGCCCGTCAGGTAAAGTACAACGTTCATGGCAATAGGTACAACGCTTATGGCAAACTTCTCGGGAGCCCCTCGATGACCGGTGAGAACGACACCCCGACCGCGCCCCGCCGAGGACTGGCCGAGAAGCGACAGGCCATCACCCGGGCCGCCCGGACGGTCTTCGGCCGGGACGGCTACTCCCGCGCCGGCATCGACGCCATCGCGGCCGAGGCGGGGGTGTCCACCCGCACCATCTACAACCACTTCACCGGCAAGGAGCTGCTCTTCCGGACCGTCGTCCAGGAGAGCACCGGACAGGTCGGGAACGCCCAGCTGGAGGTCATCGACCGCCACCTGGCCAAGGTCACCGACCTGGAGTCGGACCTCGTCGCGCTGGGCCTGGCCTGGGTGGGATCGCTGACGGCGTTCGCCGACCACTTCGCGCTGGTCCGGCAGATCAACGCCGAGGCGGCGCACCTCCCGAAGGACCTGCTGGAGGCCTGGCAGGCCGCCGGGCCGCGTCGGGCCGTGGTCGAACTCGGCTTCCGGTTCGGCGGGTTGGCCGACCGCGGACTGCTGGACGTCCCCGATCCGGAGCGCGCCGCGCAGCACTTCGTCCTGCTCGTCGGCAGCGAGATCACCCAGCGTTCCTACTGGGGGGCGTTCCCGCTCGCCCCGGCGGAGACCGAGGAGCTCGTCACCACCGGCGTGCGGGCCTTCCTGCGCGCCTATGCCGCGCGACCGGCGCACTGACCAGCGACAGACCGGTGCACTGACCACCGACAGACCGACGCACTGACCACCGGCGCACCGGCGAGCGACGGGAACGGCGAAGCGCCGCCCCCGGGGTGGGGAGCGGCGCTTCGTTCACGGCACGGGCCGACGACCGCGGGCCGAGGCCTAGAGGCCGTTCTTCTCCAGGGTGAAGTTCCAGGCGTCGGCGACGATGTCGTCGAGGTTGGGGCGCTTGGGGGTCCAGCCGAGCTTCTGGTGGGCGCGCTCGGCGGAGGCCACCAGGACGGCGGGGTCGCCGGCGCGGCGCTCGGCGGTGACCACCGGGATCTCGCGGCCGGTGACGCGCTTGACCGACTCGATGACCTCGCGGACCGAGAAGCCGCTGCCGTTGCCGAGGTTGCAGATCAGGTGCTCGCCCGCTTCGGCGGCGTCCAGCGCCAGCAGGTGGGCGTCGGCGAGGTCCGCGACGTGGATGTAGTCGCGGACGCAGGTGCCGTCCTCGGTCGGGTAGTCGTCCCCGTAGACCGCGATGTGCGGGCGCTGCCCGAGCGCGGCCTGGAAGACCAGCGGGATCAGGTGCGACTCGGGGTCGTGCCGCTCGCCGTAGGCGCCGTACGCGCCGGCCACGTTGAAGTAGCGCAGCGAGACGGCGGCCAGGCCGTGCGCGACGGCCTCGCTGGTGATCAGGTGGTCGACGGCCAGCTTGGTGGCGCCGTAGGTGTTGGTGGGCGCGGTGCGGGCGGTCTCGGCGATCGGCACCGACTCCGGCTCGCCGTAGGTGGCGGCGGTGGAGGAGAACACCAGCTTGCGCACGCCCGCCGCGCGCATCGCGCTGATCAGCTCCAGCGAGCCGGCCACGTTGTTGCGCCAGTACTTCTCCGGGTCCGCGACCGACTCGCCGACCTGCGAGGAGGCCGCGAAGTGCAGCACCCCGTCGAAGGAGGCGTCGAGGACCTCGCCCGCCTCCTGGATCCGCCCCCGCACGAACTCGGCGCCGGCCGGCACACCCTCGCGGAAGCCGGTGGAGAGGTCGTCCAGGACGGTGACCTGGTGTCCCGCCTCCAGCAGGTGGGCGGCGACCACGCTGCCGACATAGCCGGCGCCACCCGTGACCAGGTACTTACTCATGATGAGACCTCCAGCGGGCGATGGTCCGCCGGTGGGCGGCCATCGGTGACGTACATACGACTGGGGCCTATTGTCCCTGGCCGCGGGAGTGCTCCGGACCGCCGGCCGGACCGCCCGCTCAACCCCGCGCCATCCGCTCCAGCAGTCCCGTCCGGGCGGCCACCGCCGCCGCCTCCAGCCGGGTCCGCGCGCCGAGCTTCATCAGCACCCGCTGGACGTGCGTCCGGGCGGTGCTCGCCGCGATCCGCATCCCGGCGGCGATCGCCGCGGTGTCCTCGCCGTCCGCGATCCGGGCCAGCACCTGCACCTCACGGCGGGTCAGCAGCCGCAGCAGGCGGAGCGCTTCGTCGTCCGGCTCCGCGGCCGGGCGCAGCAACTGGTCGAAGGCGCCCCGGAGCACGTCCACCGCGACCGCCGCCTCCCCGGCCCGGGCCCGCCCGATGGCCCGCTCGACCACTTCGATCCGCTCGTCGCTGGGCACGTAGCCCGCCGCGCCCGCCGCGAACGCACCGGCCACGCCCCGCAGTTCACCGACCGGACCGAGCACGATGACGGCCACCTCGGGCCGCTCCCGGCGGATCCGGCGCAGCCCGTCGAAGGCCCCGGGATCGGCCGGACCGGCCACCCCGAGCAGGCACACCTCGGGCCGGCGCCCGGCCACCAGGTCGGCGGCGGACCCGGCCGGCGAGCCGACCGCGAGCACCCGGTGACCGCGCAGCTGGAGCGCGGTGGCCAGCGCCTCGGCCAGCAGCCGGTGGTCGTCGACCACCACGAGTCGAACGCCCATGACACCCTCCCCGTCGGGGTCCGGCCCGCGCCCGCACCCGGTGGGGCGGGCGGCCGATGACGCACCATCACAGCGCATTCGGCACCCGGCCCGCTAGCCCGCCTCCGGCCCGGCGACGGCGGGCGGACACGAAAAAGACCCTCGCCGTTGGGCGAGGGTCTTTCACTTTGAGCCCCCATGCGGAATCGAACCGCAGACCTTCTCCTTACCATGGAGACGCTCTACCGACTGAGCTATAGGGGCGAACCGGTCGAACAAGGAAGACATTACACGGCCGACGGCCCGGAAGGGAAATCGGCTCCGACCACCCGATCGAGGACATCCGACCCCCTCGCCGACCCTCCGCCCGAGGGCGCCGCGACGGCGTCGTACAGCCGGTCAGGCGTCGGGGTGAGCCCCGTCGAACACCTCGCGCGCGGCGAGCATCTCCGCGGTCCGCTCCTCCGTCCAGCGACCGACCGGCGCCAGCAGCGCGGACAGCTCCCGGCCGAGCGGCAGCAGGTCGTAGACCACCCGCGGCGGCGTCTCGGGGTACACCGTGCGCCGCACCAGGCCGTTGCGCTCCAGGGTGCGCAACGACTGGGTGAGCATCTTGCGGCTGACCCCGTCCACCGCGCGCTGCAGCTCGGAGAACCGCTGCGGACCGAACTCGCCGAGGCTCATCAGGATCAGCATCGTCCACTTGTCCGCCAGGTCCGCGAGCATGGCGCGGCTCGGACAGAGCTGGGCGAAGACATCGAGGTCCTGGGCCTGCTCCGGCCCGGCCGGGGACCGCTCCTGCGTCGTCATGCCCTCCAGGGTAGCCCTTCGGTCTCCAATCCATTCTTGGTAACTTCTGGAGACCTAGTCTACATTGGAGACCATTGGACGGGGCGGCGCCCAGCCGCCGTCCCCGGCCTCCCCTGCCGTTCCCTTTCACGCGTCCCACCGAGGAGCACCCAGCCATGACCGCCATCCGCCCCACCGTCGCCATCGCCTACCACTCCGGCTACGGCCACACCGCCGTCATCGCCGAGGCCGTGGCCCGCGGCGCCGCCGCGAGCGGAGCCGAGGTCGTCACCGTCGCCGTCGACACCATCACCGAGGAGCAGTGGGCCCGGCTGGACGCCGCGGACGCGATCGTCTTCGGCTCGCCCACCTACATGGGCACCGCCTCCGGCGCCTTCCACGTCTTCGCCGAGGCCAGCAGCAAGCGCTGGTTCGGCGACGCCTGGCTGGACAAGGTCGCCGCCGGCTTCACCAACTCCGCCTCCAAGAGCGGCGACAAGTCCGGCACCCTCGGCTTCTTCCAGACCCTCGCCGCCCAGCACGGCATGAACTGGGTCAACCTGGGCCTCAAGCCGGGCTGGAACTCCTCGACCGGCACCGAGCACGACCTCAACCGCCTCGGCTTCTTCGCCGGGGCCGCCGCCTCCACCCCGTCCGACGGCGGCACCGACGCCGTCCACCTGGCCGACATCGCCACCGCCGAGCACCTCGGTGACCGCGTCGCCAAGCACACCGCGATCCTGCTGGCCGGCCGCGCCGCCCTGACCCCCGTCGCCGCCTGACAGTGAGCTGAGTCACCCGGGGTGCCGAGCCGCCCACCGGGGCCGGCAGCACCACCGCGCGCTACGCCGCCGGGTCCGCCCCCAGGGCGGGCGCCCGGCGGCGTCCGCCGTCGGCCCCGGCCAGCGCGAGGTCCGTACCGCTGGTCTCCGGCAGCAGCCGCAGGCAGCAGAGCGACACCAGCCCCAGCGCCGCCAGGTACCAGCCGACCGGCTCCGCCGTCCCGTAGGCGTCGGTCAGCCTGGTCGCGATCAGCGGCGTCGTCGCACCACCCACCACCCCGCCCAGGTTGTACGTCAGCGCGGCGCCGGTGTACCGCACCCGGGTCGGGAACAGCTCCGGCAGGTACGCCGCCAGCGGCCCGAGCAGGCATCCCAGCACCACCATCGACCCGGCCAGGGCCAGGAACATCAGCGGCCGGCTCACCGTCTCCAGCAGCGGGAACAGCAGCAGCGACCAGAACACCGCGAGCCCCGTCGCCCCCTGCAGCATCCGCCGGCGCCCCCACCGGTCACTGCGCCGGGCACTCACCCAGACCGTCACGGCCTGGCCCGCTACGCCCGTCAGCAGCATCGACAGCACCACCGTGCTGGGCACCCCGAGCCCGGTCGTCGCGTACGCCAGGGCGTACGTGGTGGTCAGGTAGAACAGCGCGTACCCGACGGTGATCACCCCGCAGCCGATCAGCACCGTCCGCCAGTGGCCGCGCAGGACCTCCAGCACCGGCGGCCGCGTCCGCACCTCACCGGCCCGGAACAGCGGCGTCTCCTCGATCCGCAGCCGCACGAACAGCCCCATCGCCACCAGCGCCAGCGACGCCAGGAACGGCACCCGCCAGCCCCAGCCGTGGAACGACCGCTCGCTCAGCGCCAGTTGGAGCACCAGGAAGATGCCGTTGGCGAGCGCGAAGCCGATGGTCGGCCCCAGTTGCAGGAACGCCCCGTACCGCCCGCGCCGCCCGGCCGGCGCGTTCTCCGCGATCAGCAACGCGGCCCCGCCCCACTCCCCGCCGAGCCCGACGCCCTGGCAGACCCGCAGCAGCACCAGCGCCGCCGGCGCCCACCACCCCCACGCCCCGTACCCCGGCAGCACACCGACCAGCGCCGTCGACAGGCCCATCAGCAGCAGCGACACCACCAGGGTGGCCCGCCGCCCCAGCCGGTCCCCGAAGTGCCCGAACACCACCGCCCCCAGCGGCCGGGCCAGGAACGCCACCGCGTACACCGAGAACGCCGCCAACAGCGCTCCCACCGTACCCAGGCCCGGGAAGAACACCCCGCCGAAGACCAGCGCGGCCGCCGTCCCGTAGATGAAGAAGTCGTAGAACTCGATCGCCGTACCGATCAGCGCCGCCGCCGCGGCCCTGCGCAACTGCGCCGACCGGCGGGCTTCCTGCGTATCCATACCGCCACCCTGGCGACCCCCGCACCCCCGCGACAGCGCCCACCCGGGTGACGACGGCGCACAACCGGCACCTCACGCCCGCCCCGCACCACGGCCACCACCGACGACGACTGCCCGGCCACCGGGGCTCACCCCAGCGGCCGGGCAGTCGGACCGTCTCCCCTAGCGGGCGTACGGATTGTCGCTCGGCGGAGCCGGCGGCCCGTACGACGGCGGCCCCGGCGGCACCCCGGGCCCGGCCTGCGGCGGAGCCTGCGGGTAGCCCACCGGAGCGGGCGGCGCCTCGACGGCCGGCGCGGCGCTGGCCGCCCCGCGCCGGCGCAGCACCAGGAACACCACGCCCGCCACGAGCACCAGCCCGACCACCACGGCGACGACGATCGGCAGCGCACTGCCGGAGTCGGACGCCTCGGCGGCGGGCGGCTGCGCGGCCGGCGGGGCCGCCACGGGGGCACTGTTCGCGGTCTGCGGCGCGCTCGCCGCCGCCGAAGCACCGGTGGACGCGCTCGCCGAGGGCGACGGGGCGGCCGACGGCGAAGCCGGGGGGGCCTCGACGGCCTTCTCGGGGATCGGCGACACGTCCGCCGGCCCCGGGTCCCCCGGCGTGGTCAGCGCGATCCGGGGCCGGACCGCACCGTAGCCGATGCCGTCATTGCGGTTGGAACCGTCCGCGGGCTTGCCCGCCGTGTTGATGAGCACACGGAGCACCTGATTGGCGCTCCAGTCGGGGTGGACGGACCAGAGCAGCGCCGCCGAGGCGGAGACGATGGCCGTGGCATCGGAGGTCCCGTGGGTCTTGCAGTACCCCGAGGCTCCGGTGCAGGCGTCGTACATGTCGATACCGGGGGCGACCAGGTCGACCTGCGGCCCCTGCTCCGATTCCGCCGTGGTCGTGATGTTCTGATCGATCGCTCCCACGCCGACCACGCTGGGCAGTGCAGCCGGGTACTCGACCGGGTTGCCCGCCTGCGCGGAGTTGCCCACGCCCGCCACCACCAGTGAGCCCTTGGCAACGGCATGGGTGATCGCGCTGTTCACGGAGGCAACGGATTCGGAGGAAGCCTGAAGAGCGGGGCCGGCCTGGGAGATGTTGATGACCTTGGCCCCCTGGTCCGCCGCGTAGGTGATGGCCTGGCCGATCCGGTCGAGAAAGTCGGAAGTACTGACACTTCCCGCGTTGGAGTCGTTCTTGATCTTCAGCGGCAGGACCTTGGCCCCCGGGGCCAGGCCGTAGGCACCCTGGCCGCCCATCCCCTTGCCGGTCCCTGCGATGAGACTGGCGATCCCGGTGCCGTGGCCGTCCTTGAAATCCCCGATCCCGCCGGGCAGGCCGCTGAAGTCCTTCCCCGGCAGCAACTGCCCGACCAGGTCCGGGTGGTCCAGCTTGAACCCGCCGTCGATCACGGCAACGGTGACGCCCTCGCCCTTGGTGGTCTTCCACATCTCCGGCGCCTTCATGGCGTCCAGATGCCACTGCTGCGCGCGGATCGAATCCACCGCGGCGGCAGGCAGCGTGGCCGGCCCCGCGATCACACCCGCAGCCAACAACACAGCGGCGAACCCGCGCCCGCGTCCCCATACGTCCGTCCGCCGCATCACCACTCCTCGTTGATCTCCCCGTCGCCCGGGAGCCGCCCCGGACAGGTCTGCCCGGCCACCGGGGGAGCCCAGTGGCCGGGCAGTCGTCACAGTCCTACTCAATCACGCCCGGATTGCTCTGCGGCGTACCGCTCGTCCAGGTCTCCTCGTCCTCGTGCAGGTAGTCCGCACGCTTGCGACGGTCGCGCTCGCTCTTGCCCGCGTGACCCGACATGCCGGGACCGCCCGCCATGCCGTTCTGGCCCGAGCGCGGCCCGTTCTCCCCGCCCGCACCGCCCGTGGCACCCGCCCGGCTCCGCAGACCCGTGCCACCGGGAGTGAACGCACCCCCCGCGGCCGGACCCTTGGTCCCGCCGACCGTGCCACCAGTGGTCGAGGTCAGGCCCCGACCGCGCGAGCTGCCACCGGAGGCTCCGCCACCGTGACCGCCGCCCATGCCCGGGTGCATGCCGCCGCCCGAACCGCCCATGCCGTTGCCGGCCGCGGACCGACCGCTGCCGCCCTGGGCCTCACGCGATCCGAAGGGCTGTCCGCCGCCGGGCAGCCCGGACGGGGTTCCCTTCGGGGGGACCGATCCGCCACCGCCACCGAACGGGTTCGTCCGGCCCGAGGTCGGAATGGTCGGGCTGCTCCCCTTCGGGGGGAGCGAACCGCCACCGGGGCCGAAGGGGTTGAACGGCAGGGGCCCGCCGGGCTGACCGCCGGGGCCGACCGGAAGCCCGTGCGTACCTCCCGGGCCGTTCGGCGGGAAACCGCCGGGCCCGGTCGGCGCCACCGGACCGGTGGGAGAGGTCGGCAGGGTGGGCACACTGTCGATGCCGGTCCCCGGTCGGTGGATCACCGGAGACGACGGGTCGGGCGTCGGCCCCGGGATGCCCGGGTCACCCGGCAGCGGCACCGGCGTCGGGCTGGGGCGCGGCGGGACCGGGTCGATGTGCCCGGGCCCGGTCGGGACCGGCGCGGGCGGACGGGGGGTCACCGAGCCGCCGCCTCCGCCCCCGGGCGGCGGGCTGTAGCTCCCGCCACCGCCGCCGCCCCCGTTGGGGTTGGGGACGTAATGGCTGGAGCCCGTTCCGCCGCCACCGCCACCGACCGGGACGTCCTCGCTCCCGTGCACCCCGTCACCGCCCGGCACGCCGGGCAGACTCGGCATTTCGAGCGAGTTCAGCTTCGTGGTCGCCGCCTCGTAGGCCTGCGCCAGCTTCACCATCTGGTTGATGGCTTCCTGGTGCTCCTGGTCGACCTTCTTCTTCGCCGCCGCGGCCTCGGTCGCGGTGACCCAGTTCGAGTCGACCTTCTTCATGATCTGGTCGGCGGAACTGCCCACACCGCCGTACTTGATCTCCAGCACCGGAGTGATGGTGGGGCACGGCTGGCGGTTGTGCTTGTTGACCGTCTCGACCTCGGTCTTGGGGACGTCGGGCACCGCGGTCTTGGCGGTACTGAGCGCCTCTCCCGCCTGGTGCATCGCGTCACCGGCGCCGGTGGAGTAGTCACCGAGCAGCGCCGCAGACTTGTGGAAGTTCCCGGCCCAGGTCTTGAAACTCTCGGCTGCCGGCCCTTCCCACTGAATCTGGTCGACGTGAGCCTTGAGAGCTGCGCTGAGCTCCTTCAGCACCTTTCCGGCTGCTGTGAGCTGCGTACCCCGGCTCAGGACCTTCGCCGGGTCGGTGCTCGCGACCATCGCCTTGAGCTCTTCGTGCTGCTTGCCCTCGAAGTCCGTTCCGCCTGCCATCACTCACTCCCCGTGTCACTCAAAGTCTCGACCTGCACCACCGTCAGAGTCCTTGGGCACTCGTCGGGCCCGGCCCGTTCGGCCCCGCCGCCGGGTTGACCACACCGGCGTTCTTCGCGACCGCCTGCTGGGCGGCCGTGGTGTTCTCCTCGTTGCCGGCGTAGTTGCCCGCCGTCTGCGCGACCGCCGTCTTCATCGCCTCGATCTGGGAGACGAAGTCCTTGTGCAGCTTGACCAGGGCGTCGTGGGTCTTCCCGTACGCGGCCGTCAGGTCGGTGGACTGCGTGAAGCCCTTGCCGAAGTTGTCCGCGTGCAGCCGCTGTTCCTGGAGCTTGTAGGGCGCGGCCTCCGAGCCCTCCATCGCCTGGAGCAGCGCCTCGATCTTCTTCGCGAAGGCGGTCAGCGTGTCCAGCTCGATCTTGACGTTCTTGCTTCCGAAGGCGGACACCAGCGCCGAGGCGCTGACGTTCGTCTCCACGGCCCGGACGACGTTGTCGACCACGCCGAACATGCCGCCGAACCAGCCGCCGCCATGGGTCCCGAGCGTGAACGGCTTGTCGTCCGGAGGCGCCGTCACGCCGTTCGTCCCGGCTTCTCCGCCTACAGGTGCGTCAGCCACCGCAAATCCACCTCTCCCCCGCGTGCGGGGCGGCCCGTGGGCCGCCGCACCGCAACACACCGTCAACTTCTCGGTCTTACAGTCGTACTCGGCGTGCCGCCCGCCGTCCGGACAGCAGTCGCCTGAGCCATCGTAGCCACCCGCTCCGTCAGGTCGGCAGGGCCGGTGCCCCAGGGGTGTGCGATCGGTACGAACTTGACACGTACAGGCCCCGGCGGCCCCACCCAGGCCGACCGCTAGACTGGCCGGGTCCGGTTCGGCCGGGTACGACCTCATCTGCCGCGCAATGTCGCACAGCAGCGACCCTCCGCCCCGCCCACCCGCGTGCGAGGCGGCCCGCAGCGGAATGGATGTGATCACGTGCCGTCCCGGTCGTCCGGTCCCGTACGGCGGAGCACCCCGTGGTGGGCGCGGGCCGCCCGCCCGGCCCGGCCCCCGCTGCCGCTCGCGCCGACGGTGCGCGCGGTGGTCGGCATGGCGGTGCCGCTCGCGCTCGGGCTGCTCACCCACCACCTGGACCTCGGCGTCTTCGCCGGTCTCGGCGCGATGCACGCCACCATGAACGACCGCGTCGAGCCCACCCGGCTGCGCGCCGCGCGGATCGCCTCGGCGGTGTCCGCCTCCGCGCTCGGCATGCTGATCGGCACCGCCCTGCAGGAGTTCCACCCCCGGGGGCTCCTGTCGACCGCCCTGGCCATCGGTGCGGCGCTCACCGCCACGGCGTTCGTGTCCGGGGCGCTGAGCGCCACCGGGCCGCGCGGGTCCGCGGCCGGGATGCTGCTGCTGGTCTCCGCCGCGCTGGGGAGCGGAATGCCGCTCGCCCGGCCGTGGTGGGCGGCCGCGCCGATGATGCTGGCCGGGGCGGCCTTCGTGGTCCTGCTCGGCCTGCCGGGCCGCAGCCACCGCCGCCCGCGCGCCGACCCGCGCACCCGGGCGCTCGCCGCCGCGTACGACGCGCTCGGCGCCACCCTGGCCGACCTGGGCACCCCGCGGGGCGCCGCGTCCCGCCAGGTCCTGACGGCCCGTCTGAACCAGCTCCAGGACCTCCTCCCGCCGCCTCGCCCCGGGGTGCCCGAGGCCCCCCGCACCGTCCGGCTCCGCCGGATGTACGAGGCGGCGCTGGCGGCCACCGAGGCGGCGAGCGGGCTGCTCTGGGCCTGGCGGCCCGTCCCGCCGGAGGCCGCCGCCGTCCCCGGGCTCCTCGCCCGGGCCGTGGAGCGCGGCGGCGGCGAGGTGGCGGTGCCCGACTGGCAGCCCGACACGCCGTCCCGGCAGGCGCTGGACGCGGCCCTGCGGGCGGCCGCCGAGACCGTCGCCGGGCGCGAGGCCGCCCTGGGGACGGCGCCACCGCCGCCCCCGGACCCGTGGCGGCTGCGCGTGCGGCTGCTCTCCCGGGAGTCGGTCCGGTACGGCCTGCGGGTGGCCCTCTGCATCGCGGTCGGCTCGGCCGCCACCGCCTCGTTGCCGCTCAGCAAGAGCTACTGGGTGCCGATGACGATCGCGTTCGTGCTCAAGCCGGACCTCGGCTCGGTGTTCCTGCGCGCGGTCAGCCGCTCGGTCGGCACCGTACTGGGGGTGGCGGTGACGGCGGGGGTGCTCCTGCTCACCACCGACGCGTGGGCGCTGACCGTGATCGCCGCGCTCTGCGTGGCGCTGCTGCCGTACGCGACGGCGGCGCACTACGGCCTGAACACCGTCGCCATCACCCCGATGGCCCTGATCCTGCTCCAGCTCGGCGGGCAGAGCGGCGCGGCCGAGTTCTGGCCCCGGGTCCTGGACACCGCGCTCGCGAGTGCGACCGTGCTGCTGTTCGGCTACCTGCTCTGGCCGGAACGCCCGCGCCACCGGATCGAGCCCCGTCTGGTCGACGCGACGGCCGCGCTCCACGCCTACCTCGCCTCGGTCACCGGAGGGGCCCGGCCGATCCCGGCCGCCGCCACCCAAACCCTCGCCACCGCGCACGCCCCCGCCACCCCGGTCGCCGAGGTCTGGCTCCGCCGCACCGCCTACCGCGCCCTCGCCGACGCCCGCCGGGAGGTGCAGCAGGGTCTCACGGAGCCGCCGCCCACCGGCCGGCTCGCCGAACGGTGGCTGCCCGCGACCGCCGCGCTGGAGCGCCTCAGCGGCGCCGTGGCGGCGTACGCGGCACAGATCCGGTACGGCGGCCGGGTCCCCGACCCGGGCGAGGTGGAGCGGGTCCGGCGGGCCCTGGACGACCTCACCGCGGCCGCCCGCGCGCACCGGCCGCCGACCCGGCCGGCGGCCCGTCCGACCCGGCCGCACGACCCGGCGCGCAGCGCGCTGGGCCGTGCGGCGGACGAACTCGAAACGCTCCTCGGCGACCGAGGCCGACCAAGCTGACCGGGCTGACCGGGCCGGCCGGGCTGACCGGGCCCACCGGCCACACGTCCCCGACCGACCCGACCGGCCCTCAGACCTGCTCGGCCAGCTCCATCCAGCTCATCTCCAGCTCCTCCTTCTCCTCCCGAACACCGCGCAGCTCGGTGTCCAGCGACGCGACCTTGGAGAAGTCGGCGGCGTGCTCGGCCAGTTGGGCGTGCAGCTTGGCCTCCTTCTGGTCCAGCTTGGCGATCTGCCGCTCCAGCTTCTGCATCTCCTTCTTCGCCGCCCGCGTGTCCCCGGCGGACGGGCCGGCCGACGCCGCCGCCACGACGCCGGCCGCGGCCGCCGGCACCGCGGCGGCCGCCATCTGGGCGCGCCGCTCCAGGTACTCGTCGACGCCGTTGGGCAGCATCCGCAGCTTCTTGTCACCGAGCAGCGCGTGCACCACGTCCGTGGTGCGCTCGATGAAGAACCGGTCGTGGCTGATCACGACCATCGAGCCGGGCCAGCCGTCGAGCAGGTCCTCCAGCTGGTTCAGCGTCTCGATGTCGAGGTCGTTGGTGGGCTCGTCGAGGAACAGCACGTTGGGCTCGTCCATCAGCAGCCGGAGCAGCTGCAGCCGCCGCCGCTCGCCGCCGGAGAGGTCGCCGACCGGCGTCCACTGCTTGTCCTTGCCGAAGCCGAACTGCTCGCAGAGCTGGCCGGCGCTCATCTCCCGGCCCTTGCCGAGGTCCACCCGGGAGCGCACCTGCTCGACCGCCTGCAGCACCCGGGTCTCCGGCTCCAGCTCGGCGACCTCCTGCGAGAGGTAGGCCAGCCGGACCGTCTTGCCGACCTTGATCACACCGGAGGCGGGCTGCACGTCGCCCTCCGAGGCGTACGCGTCGCGCATCGCCCGCAGCAGCGAGGTCTTGCCGGCGCCGTTGACGCCGAGCAGGCCGATCCGGTCACCGGGGCCGAGCTGCCAGGTCAGGTTCTCCAGGAGCAGCTTCGGGCCGGCCGTGACGGTCACGCCCTCCAGCTCGAACACGGTGCGGCCGAGCCGCGCGTTGGCGAACTTCATCAGCTCGCTCTTGTCCCGCGGGTCCGGCACGTCGGCGATCAGGGCGTTGGCGGCCTCGATCCGGTAGCGCGGCTTGGAGGTCCGGGCGGGGGCGCCGCGGCGCAGCCAGGCCAGCTCCTTGCGGGCGAGGTTCTGGCGCTTCTGCTCCTCGGTGGCCTCGATCCGGGTGCGCTCGGCGCGGGCGAAGACGTAGTCGGAGTAACCGCCCTCGTACTCGTGCACCGCGCCGTGCTGGACGTCCCACATCCGGGTGCAGACCTGGTCCAGGAACCAGCGGTCGTGGGTGACGCAGACGAGCGCGGAACGGCGGTTCTGGAGGTGCTTGGCGAGCCAGGCGATGCCCTCGACGTCGAGGTGGTTGGTGGGCTCGTCCAGGACGATCAGGTCCGGCGAGCCGAGCAGCAGCCTGGCGAGGGCGATCCGGCGGCGCTCGCCACCGGAGAGCGGGCCGATCACGGTGTCCAGGCCCTCGGCGAAGCCGGGCAGGTCGAGGCCGCCGAAGAGGCCCTCGATGATGTCGCGGATCCGCGCGTCGCCGAGCCACTCGTGGTCGGCCCGGCCGGCGATCACCTCGTGCCGGATGGTGGCCTTCGGGTCGAGCGAGTCGTGCTGGGTGAGGACGGCCATCTCCACCCCGCCGGCGTGGGTGATCCGCCCGCCGTCCGGCTCCTCCAGCTTGGCGAGCATCCGGATCAGGGTGGTCTTGCCGTCCCCGTTGCGGCCGACGACGCCGATCCGGTCCCCTTCACTGACGCCGAGGCTGACCCCGTCCAGAAGGGCCCGGGTGCCGTAGACCTTCGTGACGGACTCGATGGTGGCGAGGTTGACGGCCACGTGTGCTGCGCTCCTGGATTCGGCGGTCGGGGCCGCGCCGATCTCCCGGTACGCACCCCATTCGGGGTCGCCCCGATCTCCCCAGCCTAACGGGGAAGCCGGCGGGGCCCGCTACGGCAGTACGCCCGCCCCCGGGACCGGGCCGTACGTCGCGTGCGCGGTGCGGCAGGTGCCGGACGCGCGCAGGGCCTCGGCGACGGCGGCCGCCGCCTCGGCGTCCTTGGCCAGGAAGGCGCAGGTGGGGCCGGAGCCGGAGACCAGGGCGCCGAGGGCGCCGGCCTCGGTGCCGGCCCGCAGGGTGGCGGCGAGCGACGGGCGCAGCGAGAGGGCGGCCGACTGGAGGTCGTTGGCGAGCGCGCCGGCCAGCGCGACGGGGTCACCGTCGGCGAGGGCGGCGAGCAGGGCGGGGTCGGCGTCGGGGGTGGGCACCTCGGTGTCGCCGGAGCCGGTGCCGGCCTCCTCCCGGAGGCGGTCGCACTCGCGGAAGACGGCGGGGGTGGAGAGTCCGCCGTCGGCGACGGCGAAGACCCAGTGGAAGGTCCCGGTGACGGGCAGCGGGTCCAGGATCTCGCCGCGTCCCCGGCCCAGGGCGACGCCGCCGAGGAGGGCGAAGGGCACGTCGGAGCCGAGTTCGGCGGCCAGTTCCAGCAGCGTCCCGGCGGGGGTGCCGAGCTCCCACAGCGCGTCGCAGGCCACCAGGGCGGCGGCGCCGTCGGCGCTGCCGCCGGCCATCCCGCCGGCCACCGGGATGGCCTTGGCGATGTGCAGCCGCACGTCCGGCTCGCCGAGGCCGTGCCGGGCGGCGAGCAGCCGGGCCGCGCGGGCGGCGAGGTTGCTGTCGTCGAGCGGGACGGCGGCCGCGTCGGGGCCGGAGCAGGTGAGGGTGACGCCCTCGCCCGGCCCGGCGGCGCTCGCCGTCACCTCGTCGCCGAGGGCGACCGCGAAGAAGACGTTGGCCAGGTCGTGGAAGCCGTCGGCGCGCAGCCCGCCGACTCCCAGCTGGACGTTGACCTTGGCGGGGACGCGTACCGTGATCACTCGGACTCCGGCTTCACGGGCTTGTGCTCGGCGATGGCGGCGAACTGCTCCACCGTCAGCATCTCGCCGCGCAGCTTGTGGTCGATGCCGGCGCCGGCGAGCGCCTGCTCGGCCGCGGCCGGGGAGCCGGCCCAGCCGGCGAGGGCGGCGCGCAGGGTCTTGCGGCGCTGGGCGAACGCGGCGTCGACGACGGCGAACACCTCGGTGCGGCTCGCGGTGGTCCGCGGCGGATCGCGGCGGATCAGCGAGACGAGCCCGGAGTCGACGTTCGGCGCGGGCCAGAACACGTTGCGCCCGATGGCGCCGGCCCGCTTCACCTCGGCGTACCAGTTGGCCTTGACCGAGGGGACGCCGTACACCTTGTTGCCGGGCTTGGCGGCGAGCCGGTCGGCGACCTCGCTCTGCACCATCACCAGGGTGCGCTCGATGCTGGGGAAGGTCGCCAGCATGTGCAGCAGCACGGGGACGGCGACGTTGTAGGGCAGGTTGGCGACCAGCGCGGTGGGCGGCGGGCCGGGCAGCTCGGTGACCTCCATGGCGTCGCTGAGCACCAGGTCGAAGGCGTCCGCCTTGCCGGGCAGCCGGGCGGCGACGGTGTCCGGCAGGTGCCGCGCCAGCACCGGGTCGATCTCGACCGCGGTGACGTGCCGCGCGACCTCCAGCAGCGCCAGCGTCAGCGACCCGAGCCCGGGCCCGACCTCCACCACGGAGTCCTCGGCCGTCACCCCGCCCGCCCGGACGATCCGCCGGACGGTGTTGCCGTCGATGACGAAGTTCTGCCCGCGCTGCTTGGTCGGCTTCACACCGAACGCGGCGGCCAGCTCCCGCACGTCGGCGGCGCCCAGCAGGTGGATGTCAGAGGTGGGATCGGTGGTGCTCACGCGCCAAGGATACGGGCGCGGGGAGCCCCCGGGGTTCGGCCACCGCGGCGGGGGCGCTCACCACCGGGTGCGGCGGCGCGCATGGCCCGGCGGAACGCCCGGTCCGGTCGGCTCAGTACCCGAAGGCCCTGGCCGTGTTCGCCGCGATGGCGGTGGCCAGCTCGTCCTCGTGCAGCCCCAGCGTCGCGGCCATCGAGCGGACGGTGACCGGGATCAGGTACGGCGCGTTGGGGCGGCCGCGGTACGGGTGCGGGGTGAGGAAGGGCGCGTCGGTCTCGACCAGCACGCGGTCCGGCGGGGTGGCGGCGAGGGCGTCCCGCAGCGGCTGGTTGGCCTTGAAGGTGACCGGTCCGGCGAAGGACAGGTACCAGCCGTGCTCGGCGCAGGTCCTGGCCATCGCGGCGTCGCCGGAGTAGCAGTGGAAGACGGTCCGCTCGGGGGCGCCCTCCGCCAGCAGCACCGCGATGACGTCCTCGTGGGCGTCGCGGTCGTGGATCACCAGGGCCTTGTCGTGCCGCTTGGCCATCTCGATGTGCCGACGGAACGACTCCTTCTGGATCTCCACGCCCTCGGGACCGGTCCGGAAGTAGTCCAGGCCGGTCTCGCCCACGGCGCGGACCTGCGGCAGCGCGGCGAGCGCGTCGATCTCGGCGAGGGCGGCGTCGAGCGCGGCGGCGCCGCCGGCCGGGCGCTGCTGCCCGGACCAGCCGTCCGGGTCGCCGAGGAAGATCCGCGGCGCCTCGTTGGGGTGCAGGGCGACGGCCGCGTGCACCTGCTCGAACTCGGCCGCCAGATCGGCGGCCCAGCGCGAGCCGGGCACGTCGCAGCCCACCTGGACGACGGTGGTGACGCCGACGGAGGCGGCGCGCGCCAGGCCCTCGGCGGGGGTGCCGGACTGCATGTCCAGGTGGGTGTGCGAGTCGGCGACCGCCACCGCCAGCGGGGCGGGCAGCGGCGGTGGCGTCGACCGTTCGTCGTCCTTCTTCGCCATCAGGCGGCGGGCTTCTCTTCGAGGCGCGGGAACAGGATCTCGCCCTTGGTGACGGTGGCGCCGGCGGGCAGCCGGCCCCAGTCCGCCGCGGTGGCGACGGTCTGCGCGGACAGCGCCCCGAGACCGGCGGCCTCGGCCCCGAGCGAGACCCAGAGCTTCTCGGCGGTGGCCGGCATCACCGGGTTGAGCAGCACGGCGGTGGCCCGCAGCGCCTCGGCGGCGGTGTAGAGGATGGTCGCGAGGCGCGCCCGGCCCTCCTCGGACTCGTCCTTGGCGACCTTCCAGGGCGCCTGCTCCGTGAGGTAGCCGTTGACCTGCTTGACGAACTCGAAGACCGCCGCGAGGCCGCCGGCGAAGTCCAGCTCCTCGCCGATCTTCCGGTCGGCGGTCGCGACCGCCGCCGTCAGCCCGTCCGCGACGGCCTGCTCGGCCGGGCCGTGGGCCGGCGAGGCCGGCAGCGCCCCGTCGAAGTACTTGCCGACCATGGCCGCCACCCGGGAGGCCAGGTTGCCGAAGTCGTTGGCCAGCTCGGAGGTGTACCGGGCGGTGAAGTCCTCCCAGGAGAACGAGCCGTCGGTGCCGAACGGGATGGCCCGCAGGAAGTAGTAGCGGTAGGCGTCCACGCCGAAGTGCGAGGTGAGGTCCTGCGGGGCGATGCCGGTCAGGTTGGACTTGGACATCTTCTCGCCGCCGACCATCAGCCAGCCGTTGGCGACGACCCGCTTGGGCAGCGGCAGTCCGGCGGCCATCAGCATGGCCGGCCAGATCACCGCGTGGAACCGCAGGATGTCCTTGCCGACCAGGTGCACGGAGGCCGGCCAGAGTTCGGCGAAGCGCTCCGGGTCGGTGCCGTAGCCGGCCGCGGTGATGTAGTTCTGCAGCGCGTCGACCCAGACGTAGAGGACGTGCTTCTCGTCCCAGGGGAGCGGCACGCCCCAGTTGAAGGTCGAGCGGGAGATCGAGAGGTCCTTGAGGTCCTGCTCGACGAAGCGCAGCACCTCGTTGCGGGCCGAGGCGGGCTGGATGAAGTCCGGGTTCGCGGCGTAGAACTCCAGCAGCTTCGGGCCGTAGGCGGAGAGCCGGAAGAAGTAGTTCTCCTCCTCCAGCCACTCGACCGGCCGCTTGTGCACGGCGCAGAGCTTCTCGCCCTCGGTGGCGCCGTCCAGCAGCTCGGCGGGGAGCTTGTACTCCTCGCAGCCGACGCAGTACGGGCCGGAGTAGCCGCCCTTGTAGATCTCGCCCTTGTCGTAGAGGTCCTGGACGAACTCCTGCACCCGGTCGGTGTGCCGTTCCTGGGTGGTGCGGATGAAGTCGTCGTTGGCGATCTCCAGGTGCTGCCAGAGCGGCTTCCACGCCTCCTCGACCAGCTTGTCGCACCACTCCTGCGGGGTGACGCCGTTGGCCTCGGCGGTGCGCAGGATCTTCTGACCGTGCTCGTCGGTGCCGGTCAGGTACCAGACCTTCTCGCCGCGCTGGCGGTGCCAGCGGGTCAGCACGTCGCCCGCCACGGTGGTGTAGGCGTGGCCCAGGTGCGGGCGATCGTTGACGTAGTAGATCGGGGTGGTGACGTAGTACGCCGGGGTCGCGTCCCCGGTGGTGCTGTGTTCTGCAGTGGCCGCCATGGTCGGCAAGCTTAATCGGGTACGGGGGCGGCCCTCGACCCGTGCCCGCCGGGGGCCGGCGCCGCCCGCCCGTCGGCGCCTCGCGCCGGTCCCCGGTCGGCTCCCGCTCCACCGG
Organism: Kitasatospora sp. NPDC001603; assembly: GCF_040298365.1. Taxonomy (NCBI): domain Bacteria; kingdom Bacillati; phylum Actinomycetota; class Actinomycetes; order Kitasatosporales; family Streptomycetaceae; genus Kitasatospora; species Kitasatospora sp. NPDC001603. The sequence goes on along the minus strand of NZ_JBEPAA010000016.1, from coordinate 85,821 downwards.
GTCGTCCGGCCGTCGGTCCGCCGACCGGCCGCCGAACCGTCCTCCCGGGCTCAGCCCGTCACGCGCGCCCAGAGCCGGGCCAGGCGTCCGCGCGGCGCGGCGGGCGCGGCCACCGGCTGGGCACCGGCCGGCTCGGCGTGCGCCGAGTAGCCCGGGGCGTGCTGCCAGGACTTGTCCGCGCTGGCCACCCGGCCCTCGCGCATGATCCGGACGGTGTGGCCGCCGCAGCCCGGGCAGGTCGGCTTGAGCAGCGGCGACGGCACCCGGACACCGTTGGCGTGGTACTCGAACACGACGTGCCCGTCCCGGGCCATGTGGTGCTCGATGTCATACGCCTGCTCCCAGCCGTATCCGCAGCTCAGGCAGGCGAAGGAGTAGGCCTCCCGGACGGTCTCGACAGGGGTCTGCGGCCGGCCGGTCAGGCCGGGGTCGCTCAGCGCATTGCCACCGCGGGGGCTACCGATCGTCTCGCTCATAGCAGTCTCCCAGCGCCCGCCGGGCGCTCGCCCGGCTGGGTCTTTCCATCCCAGGAAATGCCCGGACCGCCCCGGCCGATGCCCCTCTTGTGAAGACTTGGACGCGGATTGGGAATCCCTATACGAAAGGGTGGATCCTGACCGAGAACCACGGCCAAAGCTTCAGCTCGGCGGGCGTTTACCGGGGCCTTCACTCCAAGGTACGCGCCCCCGTCACCCCCGGCACCTGCGGCTTTCAGGCCGGGCCGGCCGGCGTGTTCTTGGCCGCCACCACCGCGTCGAACACCTCCCGCTTGGGCAGCGCCAGCTCCGCCGCGACCGCCGCGATCGCCTCCTTGCGGCGCTCCCCGGCCTCCTCCCGGACGGCCACCCGGCGGGCCAGCTCGGCCGGGGTCAGCTCGGCCGGGGCGGCCGGCGGGGCGCCCGCGACCACCACGGTGATCTCGCCCCGGACCCCGTCGGCGGCCCACTGCGCCAGCTCGCCGAGCGGGCCCCGCTTGATCTCCTCGTAGGTCTTGGTCAGCTCGCGGCAGACCGCGGCGGGGCGGTCGGCGCCGAACGCGAGGGCCATCGCGGCCAGCGTCTCGGCGATCCGGTGCGGGGCCTCGAAGAAGACCATGGTGCGCGGCTCGGCGGCGACCGTGGCCAGCTGGCGCGCCCGGTCCCCGGTCTTGCGCGGCAGGAAGCCCTCGAAGGTGAAGCGGTCCACCGGCAGGCCGGACAGCGCCAGCGCGGTGAGCACCGCGGACGGGCCGGGCACCGCGGTGACCTTGACGTCGGCGGCCACCGCGGCGGCCACCAGCCGGTAGCCGGGGTCGGAGACGGACGGCATCCCGGCGTCGGTCACCAGCAGCACCCGGGCGCCGCCCAGCAGCGCCTCGACCAGCTCGGGGGTGCGGCCGACCTCGTTGCCCTCGAAGTAGGAGAGCACCCGCCCGGCCGGGGTCACCCCGAGCGCCTGGGTGAGCCGGCGCAGCCGCCGGGTGTCCTCGGCCGCGATCACGTCCGCCGTGGCCAGCTCGGTGAGCAGCCGGGGCGGGGCGTCCGAGACGTCGCCGATGGGGGTGCCTGCGAGAACGAGTACTCCTGTCACGGGCCCCATCCTTGCAGTAACCGGGCCCCGGGTGTTTTTGGTGACGATTCGGGCAGCTTCGGAGGGAGCCGTCCTCCCCGGAGGAAGCGCCCCTACGATGTGGCGGATGAACGGCGACACGGCGGCGCAGACGCCCACTGGTACAGACCACACCGCGCAGGGTGGCGTCGGCGTGCCGGTCCTGACGGACCAGGCGTCCCCCGCCGTCCCCGCCCCGCGCGCGTCCGGGGAGGAGGAGCGCCCGGATCCGTCCTGGCTGCGGCGCCTGGCCCGGCACGGCTACACCCCGCCGCCGAAGGCCACGCTCGCCGAGCGGCTGGTGCCGCCGATGCCGGACGGCCCGGGCGTGACGCCGGCCCGGGTCGCCCCCTCCCCGGTCCTGCTGCGGCTCGGCGTAGCCGTGCCGGCGCCGCTCTGGTCCTGGCTCTGCCGCTGGGCCGGCTGGCTCGGCCCGCTCCTGGTGGCCCTGTTCGGCGGACTGCTCCGGTTCAGCGGCCTCGGCGAGCCGAACGCGATCATCTTCGACGAGACGTACTACGCCAAGGACGCGTACGCGCTCTGGCACGGCGGCTACGAGATCAGCTGGCCGGACGGCGCCAACGAGCAGATCATGGCGGGGTCGGCGGTGCCGTACCGGCCGGACCCGAGCTACGTGGTCCATCCGCCGGTCGGCAAGTGGATCATCGGCGCGGGCGAGCAGCTGTTCGGGATGAACCCCTTCGGCTGGCGGTTCGCGGTGGCGCTGCTCGGCACGCTGTCGATCCTGATGGTGGCCCGGATCGCCCGCCGGCTGTTCCGCTCGACCCTGCTGGGCTGCGTCGCCGGTCTGCTGCTCGCCGTGGACGGCCTGCACTTCGTGCTCAGCCGGGCCGCGCTGCTGGACCTGGTGGTGATGTTCTGGATCCTCGCCGCGTTCGGCTTCCTGCTGCTGGACCGCGACCGCACCCGGGCGAGGATCGTCGCGCGCCTGGGCGGTGTGGCGGACTCCGCCCTGGCCCAACGGCTGAACCTCGGCTGGCGCCCGTACCGGATCGCGGCCGGCGTCTGCGTCGGCCTGACCTGCGCGACCAAGTGGAGCGGCCTGTACGTGGCCGCCGCCTTCGGTGTGCTGACCGTGCTCTGGGACGCCGGTTCGCGTCGGCTGGCGGGCGCCGGCCGCCCGTACCTGTGGACGCTGGTCCGGGACGTGGTGCCGGCCTTCGTCTCGGTCGTGGTGGTCTCCGCGGTGGTCTACGTGACCTCCTGGTGGGGCTGGTTCGCCAGCAGCACCGTGCCCGGCCGGGGCGGCTACGGCCGGGACTGGGCGGTCGGCCGGGACACCGCGTTCCCGTGGATCCCGGAGGGCCTGCGGGCGCTCTGGCACTACCACTCCACGGTGTACGACTTCCACACCCACCTGAGCGATCCGCACACCTACCAGTCCAACCCGTGGAGCTGGCTGGTGCTCGGCCGACCGGTCTCCTTCTTCTACGAGTCCCCGAAGCAGGGCCAGGCCGGCTGCACCGCGAGCGACTGCGCCCGCGAGGTGCTGGGCATCGGGACCCCGCTGCTCTGGTGGGCCGGCGCGGTGGCGCTGGTGTACTGCCTGTGGCGCTGGGCCGCCCGGCGCGACTGGCGGGCCGGCGCGGTGCTCTGCGGCCTGGCCGCCGGCTACCTGCCCTGGTTCGCCTACCAGCAGCGGACCATCTTCCTGTTCTACGCGGTGGCCTTCGTGCCGTTCCTGGTGCTCGCCGTGACGATGCTGGTCGGCGCCCTGATCGGGCCGGCCGGGGCGTCCCGCGACCGGCGGATCATCGGTTCCGCGGCGGCCGGGCTGCTGGTGCTGCTGATCGTCTGGAACTTCCTCTTCTTCTACCCGCTGTACACCGGGCAGACGATCCCGATGGACGACTGGCGCAAGCGGATGTGGTTCAACACCTGGATCTGACGGTCCCGGGGCGGGAACCGTACCGACGTGGTGCGCGACACGTACCAGATCCGTCACAAGACCCGGGCGTTTCGTCGGCGCACCGAGTTCGGCTGCCTAGGCTGGTCACCGAACGCGTATCCGGCCACCTCCGGCTGCGGCCAGTCGCCAGACCCTTGGGGGAACAGCACCATGCGCAGAGGCGCCAAGATCGGCATCATCACCGGCGTTTCCGTCGCCGTGCTCGCGGGCGGCGGGTACGGGGCCTACAGCCTCGTCGGGTCGGGCGGCTCCGACACCGCCGAGGCCAAGAAGGCCCGCACGGTGGTCGCCGAGCCTCCCAGCGCCGAGCAGGCCGCCGCCGGGGCCAAGGACTTCCTGGAGGCCTGGGCCGCCGGTGACATCGCCAAGGCGGCCGGGCTGACCGACGACCCGGCGGCCGCGACCGCCGCGCTGACCGCGTTCAAGGACCAGGTCAAGCCCAGCGCGCTGACCCTCGCGCCGTCCGGCCCGGCCACCCCGGCCGCCTTCGCCTCCGCGACCGGCACGCCCTCGCCGGCCGCCAAGCCCCCGGCCGCCACCGGCTCCGCGGCGCCGACCGCGGCGGGCACCGAGTCCCCGTCGGCCTCCGCCTCCGCCGCCCCCTCCGGCGTGCTGATGGGCTTCAAGGCCCGCGCCGAGTTCGAGGGCACCAACCGGGTCTGGGACTACAACGGCTTCCTGGGCGTCGTGAAGATGAGCGACAACACCCCGGCCGTGCACTGGGCCCCGTCGGTGATCCACCCGCACCTGACCGCGGGCGAGGTGATCGCCACCCAGCCGGTCTTCGCCCCCGCGGGCAACGTGGTCGACCGCAACGGCAAGGCGCTGCAGGGCGCCTCGATCACCCCGGCGCTGATCTCGACCCTCCAGGACAACGCCCGCAAGCTCCTCCAGGCCGACCCGACCAAGGACCAGAGCGACGCCGGGAGCGGCGTGGTGATCACCGACGCGGCAGGCAAGGGCGTCACCGACAAGCTGTTCACCATCGTCGAGCCGAAGCCGGCCAAGCCGTTCAAGGTCACCATCGACAACGCCGTGCAGGCCGCCGCCGAGAAGGCGATGGCGGACCTCGGCGGCAAGCAGGGCTCGATCGTGGCCATCGAGCCGAGCACCGGCCAGGTGCTGGCCTTCGCCAACGCGCCGGCCACCGGCCAGAACCGGGCCTTCGTCGGCCTGCTGGCCCCGGGCTCGACGATGAAGATCGTCACCTCGGCGGCCCTGCTGGAGGCCGGCGTCAACCCGGACACCCCGGTCGCCTGTCCGGTGAAGAGCAGCAACCCGAAGGCGATCCCGAACTCGTTCCCGGACGCCTACCCGAACAACACGCTCCAGCAGGACTTCATGATCTCCTGCAACACCGCCTTCATCGACCAGGGCCTGGCCAGCCTCAAGCCGGCCACCCTCGGTGCCACCGCGAAGGACGTCTTCGGCATCGGCCTGGAGTGGAAGACCGGCCTGCCCAACGTCGACGGCCGGGTGCCGGACCCGGGCGCCAACAAGGACGAGCAGGCCATGCAGTCGATCGGCCAGGGCAAGGTCCAGATGAACCCGCTGGCCATCGCCTCGATCACCGCCACGGTGCAGAGCGGTGAGTTCAAGCAGCCGATCCTGGTCGCCGACCTGCCGCAGCAGAAGGCCGCCCGCAACCTCTCCGCGGACGCCGACGCCAAGCTGAAGGCGATGATGGCCGCCACCGCCAAGGACGGCACGGCCAAGGCCGCGATGGCCGGCATCTCGGACAACGCCGGTGCCAAGACCGGCTCGGCCGAGGTCGCCGGGATGGACACCACCAACAGCTGGTTCACCGCCTACCGGGGCAACATCGCCGTCGCCGCCGAGGTCCAGGCCGGTGGCCACGGCGCCGACGCGGCCGGCCCGGCCGTCGCCGCCGTCATCAAGGCGGCCGGCAACCGCTGACGCCCGGCCGGCGCCGCCCCGCGGTCAGCCCCGGGGCAGCGCCGGCTCCGGCAGGGTCAGCAGGCAGCCGGCCGGCACCGGCGGGCTCCCGCTCCACCGCCGGGCGGCCAGCCGGGGCCAGATCACCAGGACGGCCGGCAGCGCCAGGTAGCCGAAGCGCCCGGCCGGTGCCAGCGTGAACGCGATCGCCAGCCCCGCCGCCAGCAGGTCGGCGGCGGCGATCGCGGAGACCGGCGGCCGGGCCAGCAGCCAGATCGCCACCCCCAGCCCGCCCACCGTCATCAGCGCCAGCGACACGGTGTGCCCGGTCGGGCCGAACCCGGCCAGCACCTTGCCGGGCAGCGGGCTGCCGGCCGGCGTCTGGATCGCGGTCAGCCCCAGGGGGAACCGCACCACCTGTTCGCGCAGCTCGTCGGCCCTGACCAGCACCGAGGGCAGGATCACCAGCAGGCCGGCACCGAGCGCGGTCAGTCCGGCCCGGGCCGCCGGGCGCCGCCCGTAGAGCCGCCACAGCAGCAGGACGGCCACCGGCAGCGCCGGCCAGGCCGTCCACTTCAGGGTGCAGGCCAGGGCGAGGACCAGCCCGGCGCCGATGGTGCGGTCCCGTTCGGCGAGGGCCATGGCCAGGCAGCAGACCCCGATCAGCGGCAGGTCCACCCCGCCGACCGCCAGGGCCAGCGCGATCAGCGGCGAGGCGGTGAGCACCGCCAGCGGCAGCAGCGGTGCCCGGTCCCGGGACGGCCGCAGCAGCCGCCAGCTGGCCAGCAGGCAGGCCAGGAAGGTCAGCGCGAACCAGATCCGGGCGTCCCCCACCACCTGCGCCACCGGATTGCCGCTGCCCACCAGGGCACGCGGCATCCCGAACAGCGTCATCGCCGGCAGGTAGGGGTTGTAGTCGGTGACCACCACCGGGTGCGGCAGGTACGGGCTGCCGGTGGTGAGCAGCAGGTGCGCCGAGCGCTCGACCACCATCACCTCGGACTGGTGGCGCCCCTGCAGCGCCAGCAGCGCCAGCGGCACCAGGACGGCGCCCAGGAGGGCGACCCCGGCGGCCGCACGGGCCGCCCACCGGCGCGGCAGGACCAGGCAGAACAGCCCGGCGAGGGCGTACGCGGGGGCCGCCACGGTCCCCCAGAGCCGCTGGTTGGGCAGGTCCGACACGAGCGGGAAGGCCGCCGCCCAGCCGGCCGCCACCAGGCAGCCGAACAGCTGGACGCGCCGCAGCGCGGCGAGCCGGGTCGGGTTCAGCCGATCGGGCGGGGTGCCGGTGGACCGGTCACCACGCTGACGGGGGAACGGCCGGGGCGCCGCCGTACCGCGCGGACGGTCTCGTCGGGTCGGCGGGCCGGCCTCTGCGGGCGGGGCCGGCGCGGCCCCACGGCCGGTGAAGCGGCCGCGCGGGCGGGAGTAGCCGGGCGTGCGGGTGCTCACCATGGTGGAAGGTTATGGGCGGGGGCCACGCCGTGTCGCCATCTCCGGGCCGGGAGTCTGCGGTGGCACGGACGGGGCCGTCGAGTGGCATTCGCCCTTCGACGGCCCCGTCCGCGGGTGCTCGGTACGCGAATCTCAGCCGGCCGGGTTGCCGGCCGTGGCGTCGGTCGGCCGCGCCGCCTTCTCCAGCTTGGAGTGCTTCATGCTGTAGCCGAAGTAGACGACCACGGCGAGCGTCAGGGCGATCGCTCCGGCCCGGAACGTGTCGGCGTGCAGGCCGGTGATCAGGTAGACGCAGAAGCCGACGCTGACCAGCGGGACGACCGGGTAGCCGGGCACCTTGAAGCCGCGCGGCAGGTCGGGCTGGGTGCGGCGCAGGATGATCACGCCGACCGAGACCACCGAGAAGGCGATCAGGGTGCCCAGGCTGGTGATGTCGGCCAGGACGTTCAGCGGGATGAAGGCGGCCAGCGCGCCGACGCCGAGGCCCACCACGATGGTGTTCCAGACCGGGGTGCCGGTGCGCGGCGAGAGCTCGGCGAAGCGCTTGGGCAGCATGCCGTCGCGGCCCATCGAGTACAGGATGCGGGTCTGGCCGTAGATCACCACGAGGGTGATGCTGAAGATCGAGATGATCGCGCCGATCGCGAAGACGATGGCGGGCCAGCTCTGGCCGGTGATGTCCTGGAGGATCTGGGCGAGGCCCGCCTCCTGGCCGTCGAACTTCTCCCAGGGCTGCGCGCCGATGCCGGCCAGCGCCACCAGGATGTACAGCAGGGTGACCACGACCAGCGAGATGATGATCGCCATCGGCAGGGTGCGGCGGGGGTTCTTGACCTCCTCACCGGCGGTGGACACGGCGTCCAGGCCGATGAACGAGAAGAAGATGCTGGAGGCCGCCACCTGGACGCCGCCGATGCCCAGCGGCATGAACGGGGTCAGGTTGCCGGAGTGGAAGCCGGTCAGGCCGACCCCGATGAAGAGCAGCAGGATGAGGATCTTGATGCCCACCATGGCCGCGTTGACCTTCACCGACTCGCTGACGCCGCGGATCAGCAGGGTGCAGACCATCGCGACCAGCAGCAGGGCCGGCAGGTTGAACCAGTGGGTGCTGTCGGGCGCCCCGGAGACCGCCTCGGGGATCTTGAACCCGAAGGCCAGGTCGAAGAACTTGTTGAGGTACTCGGCCCAGCTCACCGCGATCGCGGAGGCCGAGACGCCGTACTCCATCAGCAGGCAGATGCCGACCGCGAACGCGACGCCCTCGCCGAGGGTGGCGTAGGCGTACGAGTACGAGGAGCCCGAGACCGGGATCGCGGAGGCCATCTCGGCGTAGCAGAGCGCGGTGAGGCCGGCGGTGACCGCGGCGATCACGAAGGAGAGGATCACGGCCGGACCGGCCGACGGCACGGCGGTGCTGAGCACGAAGAAGATGCCGGTGCCGATGGTGGCGCCGATCCCGATCGAGGACAGCTGCCAGAGGCCGATCGTGCGGCGCAGGTGGATACCGGAGCGTCCGCCCTCCTCGGGCGCACCGGCGGGAAGGCCGTCGCGGCCCTCGCTCTCGGCGATCAGGGTCGAGACGGGCTTGCGCCGCAACAGGCGCGCGCCGAGGGCGTTGCTGGCCAAAACGAGGATCCTTGCTGGGCGAGGGAGGGTGTCCTAGCGGCCGGTCACTCGACGCGCCGTGGGGTGCCATCGGGGACCAACCGAACAAAGATGGGACAGTACCCCGCGAATGCACCAGTGTCGCAAACGAACAGTCGCGCGGTGCGCATTGTACGAATCGTCGCACTGGCATGCACAAACCGGACACTTCGCAAACGGCGGATCTTGGAACGAGCCGCTAAGCCGCAGGTCAGCGACGTGCCCCCGGCGCACGGGCCGCTCCACCCCTCACCGCCCGAGAACGGCCTGCATCACCGACCGGGCGATCGGTGCCGCCAGCGCGCCGCCGGTGACATCGGTCGCGTCGCTGTCCGCGATCACGACCGCGACCGCCACCGGCGCCACCGCGCCGGAGCCGGCCGGCTTGGCCCACCCGATGAACCAGGCGTAGGGCGTCCCGGAGTTGTCCACCCCGTGCTGGGCGGTGCCGGTCTTCCCCCCGACCACCGCCCCGCCGATCCGCGCGTTGCGCCCGGTGCCGTTCTCCACCACGTCGGTCATCAGCCGCTGCACCTGCCCGGCCACCGCCGGGCTCATCGCCTGCCGGTACGCGGCCGGGCGCATCAGCTGCACGGTGGTGCCGTCCTGCTTGGTCAGCTTGTCCACAAGCTGTGGACGCATCACGGCGCCGTCGTTGGCGACCCCGGCCGCGACCATCGCCATCACCAGCGGGGTGGCCGCCGTGTCGAACTGGCCAATCGAGGAGAGCGCCAGCTGGGACTCGTTCATCCGGGTGTCGAAGTTGGAGCGGGCCGGCCGGACCGGGACGTCCAGCCTCGGGTCGTTGAAGCCGAAGTTCGCGGCCGTCTCCACCATCCGGTCCAGCCCGACCTGCACCCCGAGGTAGCCCAGCACGCTGTTGCAGCTGTGGACCATCGCGGTGTCCAGCGACTGCCCCGGCTCGTCGCACGCCGGGGTGTCGTTGACCAGCGGCGTGGTGGTCCCCGGCAGGACGTACGGGTAGGGCGCGCCGGTCGGCGCGTCCGGGTCCGTGACGACGCCGTGCTGCAGCGCGGCCGCCGCGGTGACCACCTTGAAGGTCGAGCCGGGCGGGTAGGTCTGGCGCAGCGCCCGGTTGAGCATCGGCTGGTCGGCGTCGGCCTGCAGCCGGTTCCAGGCCTCCTGGTCGGCCGCGGAGGAGCCCGCGAAGCTGCCCGGGTCGTACGAGGGGGTGCTGGCCAGTGCCAGGATCCGGCCGGTGGCGGGCTCGATCGCGGCGACCGCGCCCTGCTGCCCGCCGAGTCCGCGCATCGCGGCCTGCTGGGCGGCCCGGTCGATGGTCGTGTAGACGTCCCCGCCGGGGTTCTGCTTGCGGGCGACGGCGTCCCAGACCGCCCAGCTCGCCAGCCGGCTGTCCGTCCCGGAGAGCAGGTCGTCCTCCGTCCCCTCCAGCTGGGTGTTCCCGTAGGCCTGCGAGGAGTACCCGGTGACGGCGGCGTACAGCGGGCCGTCGGTGTAGGTGCGCTTGTAGTCGTACCGGCCGCCGGTGGGTTCGGAGCCGGTGACGCTGTCGGCGCCGACCAGCAGGTTGCCGCGCGGCTGGGAGTACCGCTCGATGGTGAGCCGCTGGTTGGCCGGGTTGTGGTCCAGTTCGTCGGCCCGGAACACCTGGACCCGGGTGGCCTGGACGCACAGCGCCACGGTCAGCAGCAGGCAGAAGGTGCCCGCGCGGCGGCCGGTGACGGAGATCCCCGGCCGGCCCTGCGGCCCGCCGCCCCGGGAGCGGCCGAGCACCATCAGACCTCCCCCGCGGACGGGCGGCGGGCGATGTCGCTCATCCGCACCAGCAGCGCGACGATGATCCAGTTGGTGACCACCGAGGAGCCTCCCTGGGCGACGAACGGGAGCGTCATCCCGGTCAGCGGGATGAGGTCGAGCACCCCGCCGGCCACCACGAACACCTGGAGGCCGACGATCGACGCCAGCCCGATCGCGAGCAGCCGGCCGAACGGGTCCCGCAGCGCGATGCCGGTGCGAAAGCCCCGGGCGACCAGCAGCGCGTACAGCAGGAACAGCGCGATCAGCCCGGTCAGCCCCAGCTCCTCGCCGATGGTCGCGAGGATGAAGTCGGACTTGGCCGCGAACCCGATCAGCACGGAGTGCCCGTTGCCGAGGCCGCTGCCCAGCTCCCCGCCCCAGGCGAAGGCGAACAGCGACTGGGCGATCTGGTTGGCGCCCCGGCCCTCGGCGATCGAGCCGAGCGGGTCCAGCCAGTCGTTGACCCGGCTGTGCACATGCGGCGAGAGCCAGCCGACCCCGACCGCGGCCACCGCGGCCAGGAACAGCCCGATGGCGATCCAGCCGCTGCGCGCGGTCGCCACGTAGAGCATGACCACGAAGAGGCCGAAGAAGAGCAGCGAGGTGCCGAGGTCGGTCTCCAGGACGAGGACGCCCACGAAGGCCGCCCAGATCAGCAGGACCGGCCCGAGCACCCGCCCGCGCGGCAGCTGGAACCCGAGCACCCGGCGGCCGGTCAGCGCCAGCGCGTCCCGGTGGACCGCCAGGTAGGCGGCGAAGAAGACCGCCAGCAGGATCTTGGCGAACTCGCCCGGCTGGAACGAGAGCGGTCCGACGGTGATCCAGATCCGCGAGCCGTACACCGGCGGGAAGAAGATCGGCAGCACCAGCAGCACCAGCGCCACCAGGGCACCGATGTACGCGTAGCGCCGCAGCCGCTTGTGGTCGCGCAGCAGCACCACCACCGCGATGAACAGCGCCACCCCGAGCGTGGACCAGAGCAGCTGGGTGGGGGCCGCGCCGCCGCCGGGAGTGGCCCGGTCCAGCCGGTAGATGACGACCAGTCCGATCCCGTTGAGCAGCACGCCGATCGGCAGCGGCAGCGGATCGGCGTACCGCGCCCGCCAGCGCACCACGGCGTGCGCCAGCAGCGCGAGCACGCCGAGCGCGGCGCCGTACTCGGCGGCGTCGGCGGGGACCGTGCCGTCGATGTTGACCCCGACCTCGGCGTAGCCGAGGACGGCGATCAGCACGGCGGCCAGGACCAGCGCGAGCTCGGTGTTGCGCCGGGTCCGCACCGTCCGGCGGGGCCGGCCGGCGGTTCTCGTCACGGCGGAGGGTGTCGCCACGGACCGTCCTGGGTGTCCTGCTGCGCGGGTGTGCTGCTGACGGAACGACGGCCGGGGCGGCCGGGCGACCGGGCCCGTCCGCCCCGGACCGGCCGTCCGGTCCGGCGGGTGCGGCTCAGGCGGAGGCCGGGGCGGAGGCCGGGGCGGGCTGCACCCGGGACGCCTCGACGGTGGCCCTGAGTTCGGCCTCGGCCCCGGCGGAGAGCGAGGTCTGGATGATCCGGCCGCCGTAGCGGGCCAGCGCCGGCACGACCTTGTCGGCCGTGGCCCGGCGGACCAGCAGGAACACCGCGGCGGTGCCCGGCTGGAGGTGCTGGGCGACCTCGCGCATGAAGTCGTCGTCCACCCCGATGTCGGTGGAGGCGCCGACCGCCGCGCCGGCGGCGCCGCCCACCGCCGCGCCGAGCAGCGGCATGAAGAACAGCAGACCGATGACGCCGCCCCAGAGCGCTCCCGAGGCGGCGCCCGCACCCGTGGTGCTGACCTGCTGGTGCAGCTTGATCCTGCCGTCCTCGCGGCGTTCCACGACGACCGCGTCCTCCAGGTCGATCAGCTTCTGGGTCTGCAGTCCGACCGCCTCGTTGCGCACCGCCTGGGCGGTGGCCAGATCCGGGTAGGCGATCGCGAAGAGATTGCTCATGCGCTGGTCCTTCCAATCCGTCGGACGTACCGGCCGGGCGCGGGCGCCGGTGCCCCGGTTCGTCACCCTAACGAGCGCTATCCGCAGATATGGGCTCTTGCGTCCGGTGTGTCCCGCCCCGTCGAACCGGCCCGCCGTCACCCGCACCGCCGCCCGGCCCCGCCACCGCACCCGCCGCCGGCCGTCCGACCGGCGCCCGCCCCGACCCGGGCGGCGCACGCCTGGGCATCCGGCGGCCGATGTCCCACCGGCGCCCGGGAGTTCGCGCCGGAGTCCGGCGGCCCGTGCACCGGACCGCGTTGGCCATGGAGAACTGATGATCCCTAGGATCGGGCGGGTGACTACCGGACGACGCCCGAAGGCCAGGCTCGGCAGCCTGCTGGCCGCCCTGGCGATAACAGGCGGCGCGCTGCTCAGCGGCCTGCCCGCCCATGCCGACGAACCATCAGCCGGCAACGCCGGCAAGGAAGCCCCCCGGGTCGACCTCGTCCTGGACGTCAGCGGCTCGATGCGAGCCACCGACATCCAGGGCAAGAGCCGCATCGCGGTGGCCCAGCAATCCCTGAACGAGGTGATCGACGCCCTGCCCCCGGAGACCGACTTCGGCATCCGCACGCTGGGCGCCAACGTCCCCGGCGAGGCTGACAAGGCCCAGGGCTGCCTGGACACCAAGCAGCTCTTCCCGGTCGGCAAGACCAACAAGGTCGAGGCCAAGACCGCGGTCGCCACCCTGCGCCCGACCGGCTGGACCCCGATCGGCCTGGCCCTGCGCGGTGCCGCGCAGGACCTGGGCAAGGGCGAGACCACCCGCCGGGTGGTGCTGATCACCGACGGCGAGGACTCCTGCGCCCCGCCGGACCCGTGCGACGTGGCCCGTGAGCTCGCCGCCCAGGGTATCCACCTGGTGATCGACACCCTCGGTCTGGCGCACGACGACAAGACCCGCCAGCAGCTGCTCTGCATCGCCAACGCGACCGGCGGCACCTACACCGACGTCCGCACCCAGGAGCAGCTCACCGACAAGGTGAAGCAGCTGGTGGACCGCTCCAACGACACCTACACCGTGGCACCGGTCAAGACGGCGGGCACCGACAAGTGCGAGAGCGCGCCCGTCCTCACCCCCGGTGTCTACAGCGACCGGGAGAAGTTCTCCGAGCACCGGGTCTACCGCGTCCCGGTCAAGGCCGGGCAGGAGCTGCGCGCCTCGGTCAGCGTCGCGCTGGACCGCGGTGTCGCCCGTGACTACGGCGTCCTGCTCCAGGCCACCAGCGCCACCGGCCAGGAGCTGGTCCGCGGCACCGACGCCGGCAGCGGCCGGACCGACGTGATCTCCACCGGTCTGCGCTGGTCCACCGACGACTCCAAGGGCTACGCCTCCCCGACGCCGTCCGCCTCGCCGAGCGGCAAGCCGGAGACCACCGTCTGCCTGGTCGTCAGCAACTCGCTGGCCGCCCTGCCCGGCGTCCAGGCCGACCCCGGGCTGCCGCTGGAGCTGACGGTCGACCTGTCCGCCGCCTCGCCCGCCCCGGACGGCCCGGCGATGGGTCTCGGCCGCGGCTGGATCCTGCTGCTGGTGCTCACCCTGGCCGGCCTGCTGACCGGCCTGCTGTTCGGCTGGATCGCACGCTGGCGGATCGCTGTCTGGCGGGAGAACTGACCATGCGTACCTCGACGACCCGCGCCGCGCTCGCCGCGCTCGCCCTGCTCCCCGCCCTGGTGCTGGCGGCCCCCGCGGCCTCCGCCGCCTCGCCGTCCCCCTCCGCCAGCGCGAGCGGGACGCCCGCCCCGGCCACCAAGGCCGGAACGTCCTTCCTGACCGCCATCAACCTGGCCCCCGGCCAGGACGCCAACGTCGCCGCCTCCACCGGCGACTACCTGTACTGGGCGTTCGGCGCCTCCGAGGGCCAGACCGCGACGGTCGGCCTGACCGTCGGCCTGGCCCCCTCCGCCGACCGGCACGGCCCGCAGACCTGGAGCGTCGAGGTGTTCGACGGGCTGCGCCGCCGCCAGTCCTGCACCGCCGGCACCCAGAACGCCACCGCCGACCCGGCCGCCACCTCGCTCGCGCTCAGCTGCACGCTGCGCGAGGTCCGCTCCTGGGCCGAGCCCTGGTCCGGGGACCCGCTGCCCGGCACCTACTACGTACGGCTCTCGCTCGCCGACGCCCCGCAGCCGGACCTCGGCCTCGCCGCCTCCGTCCAGCTGCACGTCAGTGCCAAGGGCGACGCCGACAACGCCCAGCCGGAGGGCGGGGAGCTGAAGGCCCCGCTGGTCCCGCCGGTCGGCGGCGGCGCCGCGACCGCCAAGGCGGCCGCCCCCGAGGAGGCCGAGGACCACTGGTACACCGGCTGGTTCTCCGGCTGGAACAGCCGGTGGTTCTGGACCCTGGCCGGCGGCGTGCTGGCGGCCCTGGCCGGGGTCGCCGGCTACACCCTCACCCGCCACCCGCGCGGCCGCCGGCCGGCCCGCTACGGCTCCGTGCCGCCGCAGGCCGGTGCCCCGCAGCCGGGCCCGTACGCGGGCTCGGGCCAGCCCTGACGGCACCCGACACCCTCCCGAGGGCCGGCCGGAGCCTCTCCGGCCGGCCCTCGGCCGTCTCGCCGGTCCGGCGGCACCGCTCTACGCTCGAAAGATGACCCGGCAGCCGGACGGCAGGATCGTGGTCGGTGTGGACGGCTCCCCGCTCTCCCACGCCGCCGTCCGCTGGGCCGCCCGGCTCGCCGCCGTCACCGGCGGCCCGCTGGAGGCGGTGACCGTGTGGGAGTTCCCCTGCCTGCTGGGCGAGCACGGCCTCGTCCCGCCCGCCCTGGACGGCTTCGGCCCCGAGCGGCACGCCGCGCGGATCCTCGACGAGACCCTGGCCGCCGCACTGTCCTCCGCCGGACCCTCGGCCGGGCCCTCCGCCGTCCGGCGCCACCTCAAGGCCGGCGCGCCCGGTCCGGCGCTGACCGGCGCCGCCGAGGGCGCCGCCGTGCTCGTCCTCGGCAGCCGAGGCCGCGCCGCGCCGCCCGGCGCCGCCCTCGGCACCGTCACCCAGTACTGCGTGCACCACGCCCCGTGCACCGTCGTGGTGGTCAGGTGATCATCGTCACAGACCCAACTCCCGGCCCGAGACGGCCCGCTGACCGCCGGTCCGCCGCACCTTCCGGCACAACGCAGAAGTCCCGCCCGATCTCTCGATCGGGCGGGACTTCCTGTTGGGTGGAGCTGAGGGGATTCGAACCCCTGACCCCCTCGATGCGAACGAGGTGCGCTACCGGACTGCGCCACAGCCCCAACGAGAAGAAACTTTAGCACCTTTCGGAGGGGGCTCGTGACCACCCCCGGAGGACCGGACGGCCGGGGGTGCCGGAGCACCCCCGGGCGGTCACTCGTTGGCGGCGCGCCGGCGGGGTTCGGTGGCGGCGGGCTCGGCGTACTGGTCGAAGAGCGGGGTGTTGCGCGCCTCGGTCGCCCGGACCTCCCCGGTACGGACCTCTCCGGTCCGGGCCTCCGCCGGACGGCCGGCCGTCCAGGTGCCGGGGGCCGACAGGTCGAGGCCCCGGCTGACCCGGGGCGCCACCGGAGCCGTGACGTACGTCGGCAGCGGGACGGGGACGGGCTCCCAGGAGTCCGGACCGGCCGCGCCGCGCTCACGCATGCCGTCGACCCACTCCTCGTGCTCGGTCGCCTCCGCCAGTGCCGAGGCGGACGCCGGACCCGCCGGCTCCGGGGCCCGGTCGTGGTCGGTGGCGAGCCGCAGGTGCGAGCGGCCGCGCCCGGCCGGTTCCGCGGCCTCGGGGGCCCGCTCCGGCGCCTCCTCGACCGGACCGGACTCGGCACGCTGCTGTTCGCGCTTGCGCAGCCGCTCGGCGGCCTGGGCGGCCCGGACCCGGTCGATCTTCACCTCGTACCGCAGCCGCTCCAGCTTGCGCAGGTGGCCGATGTAGAGGGTCAGCAGGGTCGCCGGCACGGCCGGGACCCAGAGGAAGGCGAGGCCGGACACCGCCGCGACGACCGCGCCGAGGGCGAAGGCCAGGAAGAGGACGGTGACCATCCGGCGGCGCCGGGCCAGCAGCCGCGCCCGGGGCTCGATCCTGCCCCGCGCACCGGTGGGGCGCTCGGGGGCGCGGACCGCCGGCCGCTCTGGCTCCGCCTCCGGCAGCCGCTCCGGCTCCGGTGCGGTGCCGCCGTCGCGGCCGGCACCCGGATCGCCCTCGCGGTCGGCACCGGGACCGCCGTCGGGACCGGCGCCGGGGTCGCCCGGGGCGGCCTCGTCCCGTACGGGAGGGCCGTCGTCGCTCTGCTCGTCGTCACGCGGTTCGTCGCCCAGGGCCCGGGCCGCCCGCCGCTCCAGCGCCGAACGCCCGGCCAGCAGGCGGATGGCGGTGCTGAAGCGTTCCGTCGGGCGCGCCTCGTTGAGCTCGTCCTGCCTGCGGAGCCACATCGGCACCAGATAGGCGGCCCAGGCCCCTACGATGACGGCGTAGATAAGGCCGCTACTGCTCACGTTTCACACCGTACGGGCGCCGGGGAAGGCGCGGCAGCAATTTGGCGCGGCGTGTCGTGTGATCAAGCTGATTCTCCGACTATTTTGCCGGTATTTGTGCCCGTCCGTCGCCACGCCGATGCCATATCGATATTTGGTTCGAACATATATTCAATTACGCGGGCGCCGCGCCGAACTGAGCGTCCGCCAGCGTTCCAGCATCCCCTCGGGAACCTCCTCGGCGGTGAGCGCGTACACCAGGTGGTCGCGCCAGTCGCCGTCGATGTGCAGATAGCGCGGCCGCATTCCCTCCGAGCGGAACCCGAGCTTTTCCACCACCCGGCGGCTCGGTCCGTTCTCCGGCCGGATGCAGACCTCGATCCGGTGCAGGCCCAGGGTGGTGAAACAGTGGTCCACCGAAAGCGCCACGGCCGCCGGCATGATGCCCCGGCCGGCCACCGCCTCGTCGATCCAGTAGCCGACGTTGGCCGAGCACATCGAGCCCCAGGTGATCCCGCCGACGGTCAGCTGGCCGACCAGCCGGCCCTGGTGGAGCACCACGAAGGGCAGCATCCGCCCGGCCGAGGCCTCACCGCGCAGGAACCGGACCATCTGCCGGTAGGTCGGGCGCGGGCCGGTGCCCCGGCCGGCCGGGCCGGGCGGCACGGTGGCCTCCCAGCGCCGCAGCCAGTCCCGGTTGCGGCGGCTGACCTCCTGCCACTCCCGCTGGTCCCGGCCCCGGATCGGGCGCAGCGCGACGTCCCCCTCGTGGAGTTCTACCGGCCAGCCGGCGTTCAGTGCGCTCTCCCGGAAGCAGGTGCGTCGGGCCGGGGGTGGTCCCCGCCGCCGAGCTGGTCGACGGCGTGCGCGAGCAGCGGCTCCAGGACGGCCAGGCCGTCCCTGACGCCGCCGGTCGAGCCCGGCAGGTTGACGATCAGGGTACGTCCGGCGAGGCCCGCGAGCCCGCGGGAGAGCGCCGAGGTCGGGACCTTCTCGCGACCGTACGCCCTGATGGCCTCGGGGATGCCGGGGATCTGCCGGTCGATCACCCGCGCGGTCATCTCGGGGGTGAGGTCCATCGGGGAGATGCCGGTGCCGCCGGTGGTGAGCACCACGTCGTACCCGGCCGCGACGGCCTCCCGCAGGGCCGCCTCGACCGGCTCGCCGTCCGGCACCACCCGGGGGCCGTCGGTGGTGAAGCCCATCGCGACCAGGCCGGCCGCCAGCAGCGGGCCGCCGCGGTCCGCGTAGACGCCGGCCGAGGCGCGGTTGGAGACGGTGACGGCCAGCGCCCTCATCGCCGGCGCCCCCGTGGCCGGCGCCCCCGCGCCCGGCGCGGTCATTCCGGGCTCCCCGCGGCGAACCAGTCGCCGCTCTTGCCGCCGGTCTTGCTGAGCACCCGGACGGACTCGATGGCGGCGCCCTTGTCGACGGCCTTGACCATGTCGATCACGGTGAGCCCGGCCACCGCGACGGCGGTGAGCGCCTCCATCTCGACGCCGGTCCGGTCGGCGGTCTTCACGGTGGCCGTGATCTCGACCGCGTCGTCGGTGACGGAGAGCTCGACCTTCACCCCGGAGACCGCGATCGGGTGGCAGAGCGGGATCAGCTCCGGTGTCTTCTTGGCGCCCATGATCCCGGCGATCCGGGCGACCGCGAGGGCGTCGCCCTTGGGCACGCCCTCGCCGCGCAGCAGCTCGACCACGCGGGGGGCGACCCTGACCCGGCCGGCCGCGACCGCGGTGCGCGCGGTGGTGGCCTTCTCGGAGACGTCGACCATCCGGGCCGCGCCCTGGTCGTCGACATGGGTGAGGCGGTCGCCGGGGGGTGAGGCGGTCACGGGTGGCTCCAGGGGGCGCGCAGATCGAATACCGCGCTACCGTACTCCTCGCTCCGGCCGGGGCGTGGGACGGGCCGTGTCAGCGGACGGGACGGCCCGGTCGCCGGGACCGGTCAGCCGCCGAGCAGGACGACGTCCACCTCGCTGCCGGCGGCGAGCTCGGTGACCTCCTCGGGCACCGTGATCAGGCAGTCCGCCCTGGCCAGCGCGCCGACCAGGTGCGAGCCCGCGCCGCCGACCGGCTCCACCACGCCGTCGGCCGCCGCGTACCGGCCGCGCAGGAACTGCCGCCGCCCGGCGGGCGAGCGCAGCGCGACCGGGCAGACCGCCCGGACCACCGGGCGGTGGACGTCGGCGGCGCCGAGCATGGTGCGGATCACCGGGCGGACGAAGAGCTCGAAGGAGATGTAGGCGCTGACCGGGTTGCCGGGCAGGGCCAGCAGCGGGACACCGGCACCGTCGCCGATCCGGCCGAAGCCCTGCGGCTTGCCGGGCTGCATCCGCAGCCGGCGGAAGTCGACCCCGCCGTAGGACTCGAAGACCTCCTTGACCACGTCGTACGCGCCGACGCTGACGCCGCCGCTGGTGACGATCAGGTCGGCCCGGCCGAGCTGGTCCTCCAGGACGGCGCGCAGCCGTTCCGCGTCGTCCGGCACCCCGCCGACGCGGTAGGCGATGGCGCCGGCGTCCAGGGCGGCGGCGGTGAGGGTGAAGCTGTTGGAGTCGGCGATCTGCCCGGGGCCGACCGGCTCGCCGGGCTGGACCAGCTCGCTGCCGGTGGAGAGCACCACCACGCGCGGGCGGGGGCGGACCCGGACGGTGCCCCGGCCGATCGCGGCGAGCAGGCCGATCTGGGTGGGGCCGAGCCGGGTACCGGCTTCCAGGACCCGGTCGCCGGCGGTGACGTCGCTGCCGCGGCGGCGGATGTGGGCGCCCTCGGAGACCGGGCGCAGCACCCGGACCTCCTCGTCCTCGACCGGGGCGCCCATCGCGTCGGCGGCCCGGCCGGTGCCGCTGCCGCCGTCGGTCCACTCGACCGGGGCGACCGCCTGGGCACCGGGCGGGACGGGGGCGCCGGTCATGATCCGGGCGGCCTGGCCGGGGCCGACCCTGGGCAGTTCGGCGGCGCCGGCGGCGATGTCGCCGACCACCGAGAGCACCGAGGGGTACTCGGCGGTGGCTCCGGCGGTGTCGGCGGTGCGCAGGGCGTAGCCGTCCATCGAGCTGTTGTCGAAGGGCGGCAGGTCACCGCCGGCGAGCACGTCCTCGTCGAGCCGGCAGCCCTGGGCGTCGAGCAGCTGGAGCTCGATCGCGGGCAGCGGGCCGACTGCGGCCAGCACGTCGGCGAGGTGCTCGTCGACGGTCCAGAGCCGGGCCGGCCGGGCGGCCGGTGCCGGGTCCGCGGATCCGTCGCAGCAGGCTGCGGCGGGGGTGGGGCTGTTCTCCGTGGACCCGGTCATCGGCGCTCTCGCTCTCTGTCGGCGTGTCAGTCCTGCAGCTCGGAGGCGACGAACTCACGGAGCCAGGAGCGGAACTCCGGGCCCAGGTCCTCGCGCTCGGAGGCCAGACGGACGATAGCGCGCAGGTAGTCCGCGCGGTCACCGGTGTCGTAGCGGCGGCCCTTGAAGAGGACGCCGTGCACCTGGCCGCCGCTCTCGGCGTCGCGGGTGGTCAGCTCGCGCAGGGCGTCGGTGAGCTGGATCTCGCCGCCGCGGCCGGGCGGGGTCTCGCGCAGCACGTCGAAGACCGAGGGGTCGAGCACGTAACGGCCGATGACGGCGTAGTTCGACGGCGCGTCGGCGGTCTCGGGCTTCTCGATCAGGTCGGTCACCTGGAAGACGTCCTCGCCGAAGCCGTTGGCCTTGACGGCCGCGCAGCCGTACAGGTGGATCTGCGAGGGGTCGACCTCCATGAGGGCGACGACCGAGCCGCCGAGCTCCTGCTGGACCTCGATCATGCGGGCGAGCAGCGGGTCGCGCGGGTCGATCAGGTCGTCGCCGAGCAGAACGGCGAAGGGCTGGCCGGCGACGTGCTGCTCGGCGACCGAGACGGCGTGGCCGAGACCCTTCGGGTCGCCCTGGCGGACGTAGTGCATGTTGGCCAGGTCGACGGACTCGCGCACCCGGCGCAGCCGGTCCTGGTCGCCCTTGCGGGCGAGCAGCTCCTCCAGCTCGTAGGCGCGGTCGAAGTGGTCCTCCAGCGCCCGCTTGTTACGGCCGGTGACCATCAGTATGTCGGACAGCCCGGCGGAGGCCGCCTCCTCGACGACGTACTGGATCGCCGGCTTGTCGACGACAGGCAGCATCTCCTTCGGAGTGGCCTTGGTGGCCGGGAGGAAGCGCGTACCCAGTCCGGCCGCGGGGACCACGGCCTTGGTTACCGGAATTCGGGAGCTGATCGTCGTCATGCGTTTACCTTACTAAGGCATGTTTACGCCCGGCCGAGCGCGGTTGACCGGCTATGACAGCACGTCGCTGGGCCCGGCCAAGGTGGCAGGCAAAGGGGAAGCGCCGGGTGAGGTGAGGGGGGCCTCTCCGGCACAGGGCGACAGACTACCCGGGTTTTCCGAACGGTCACGCTCGGCAGCGGAGCCGCTGAGTGGCCGGGAGGAGGCGGCTTCGCGCCAGCAGTCCCCGCCGGCGTCGCGGGCCTCGGCCAGGGCCCGGTCGGCGGCCCGGAGCAGGACGGCGGCATGCGTACCGTCCTCGGGCAGCACGGCCACGCCGACCGCGGCGGTGAGCCCGTTGCCCTGCTGGCGGCGGCCCTCGCGCGGGCCGGAGGACCAGTCCAGCAGCAGGTGGCGGCGGACCGACCAGACCAGCCGTTCGGCGACGTGCGCCGCGCCCGCGGCGCCGGTGTCCGGCAGCACGATCAGGAAGACCTCGCCGCTGTACCGGCCGAGGGTGTCGGAGCGGCGGATCTCCATGCCGAGCCGCTGGGCGAGGTCGCGCAGTATCGCGTCGGCCCGGGCCCGGCCGTGTTCGGCGATCACCCGGTCGAAGCCCGCGATGTCCAGCAGCAGGACGGCCAGCGGGTGCGGGCCGTCCTGCTGGTCGGCCTGCTCGGCACGGCGGGCGCGCTCGATCTCCCGGTCCAGGGTGAGCTGCAGGTGCCGGTAGTTCCAGACCCCGGTGAGCGGGTCGCAGGAGGCGGTGCGCTCCAGCTCGGCGCAGCGGGCCTCCAGCTCGGCGACCCGCTCGCGCAGCCGGGCCTCGCGGTCGGCGGCGGCGCCGTCGGCCCGGCGCAGCCGCAGGCCGAACACGGCGGCGCCGGCCAGCGCCGGGGCGCTCAGCGCGGCCAGGGCCTGGAGCAGCAGCGGGGTCGACATCGGGGCGCCTTCCGCGTGTCAGGCTCTGGACGTCACGGGCACAGAGCTGTGGAGGATCCCATGCACAACGAGAAGAGCGCGCTGAGGACACGGCTGCTGGCCGAACGGCGGGCGCTGGTGGCGGTGGAGCGGGAGCGGGCGGCGCTCGCCCTGGCCGGGCACGCCGGCGCGCTGGCCGAGCCGGGCGCCACGGTGGCCGCGTACGTGTCGGTCGGCAGCGAGCCGGGCACCCGGCCGCTGCTGGACGCGCTGCTGGCGCGCGGGGTCCGGGTGCTGCTGCCGGTGCTGCTGGCCGACAACGACCTGGACTGGGCCGAGTACGAGGGGCCGCAGGCGCTGGCGCCGGCCGGGCGCGGGCTGCTGGAGCCGGTCGGCGGCCGGCTCGGGCCGGAGGCCGTGACCACGGCGTCGCTGGTGCTGCTGCCCGGCCTGGCGGTGGACCGGCGGGGGCTGCGGCTGGGCCGCGGCGGCGGCTCGTACGACCGGGTGCTGGCCCGGCTCGGGCGGGCCGGGGCGCGACCGCTGCTGGCGGTGCTGCTCTACGAGCACGAGCTGCTGGCGAGCGTGCCGGCCGAGCCGCACGACCTGCCGGTGGACCTCGCCCTCACCCCGTCCGGGCCGCACCGGCTGGGGTGACGCCCGCGGTGACGACGGCGGCCCCGCGCCTCGGGGTCCGAGGGGCGGGGCCGCCGTGCCGTGCGGGCCGGCTCAGCCGGTGGTCAGCACCAGCTTGTGCTTGGCCGACTTCTCGACCGCGTCGGGTGAATAGGCCCAGGTCAGCAGCTTGCCCTTGAGCCAGAGGTCGGTCTGGTCGTTGTAGTTGTCGTGGAAGGCGTGCCCGGAGGCGCCGCCCACGTTCACCCAGCGCGAGGCGTCGAAGTCGCTCAGGTCGACGACCATCCGCATCGACGGGATCCAGTCCACCTGGTAGCCCGCCGCCGCGTTCCAGCCCGCCGCGTCGACCGCGCCGGAGCCGCCGGAGAGGCGGTACGGGCCGCGGTTGAGCAGTCGCCGGACGAAGCCGGAGGCGATCGAGGAGTCGTCGCTGCCCAGGGTCTGTTCGCGCAGCGTCAGGGTGTGCAGACGGCCCCAGCTCCAGGTGGAGACGTCCTTGCTGAGCAGCGCCGTGAGGTCCTGACGGGCGTTCTTCATCGCCTCGGCGAGCAGGTTGTCGAGGCCCTTCTGCTCGTGGTGGTCCGAGTCGATGTACGTCCACCAGCTGCTGTCGGGCTTCGCCAGCTGCTGGCGCACCACCTCGGTCCAGCGGTCGCCGCCGTCCGGCTGGGCCTTGCCCGGGTCACGGGTGCCGCACTCGGTGACGATCTGGGTGCGGCTGTCGGGCTTGGTCGGGTCGGTCTGCCGGCGGACCAGCAGGCAGTTGTCCTCGGCGCGCAGGTCGGCCGGGAACTTCTGGCCGAAGGAGAGGCTGAGCAGCTGGCGCCAGACGCCGTTGTAGTAGGCGGCGGCGGCCGAGTCGGCGTCCTGGTGGAAGTTCCAGTCCTTCAGCAGGTCCTGCGCCTCGCGCACGTACGGGTCGTCGATCTGCACCTTCAGCAGCATCGGGACCAGCGTCTTGGCCAGGATGCTGGTGTTGTCGAGCTGCATCTCCTGCATGTCGTCCGGCGAGATCTTGCCGTTGTTCCTGAGCTTGGCCTCGATCTGGTCGGTGATCTCCTTGGCCCGGGTGCCGTACTCCCAGTCCTTGGTCAGCAGGTACTTGTACGAGGGGTCGACCACGGCCTGGTTGGCGGTGACGATGTAGCCGGCGGCCGGGTTGCGGCTGTAGGGCAGGGCGGTGAAGGGGACGGCGCCCTTCCACTGGTACGAGGAGTCCCAGCCCGGTGCCGGGTAGCCGCCGTCGCCCTTGCCGCGGACCGGGATGTTGCCCGGGGCCTGGTAGCCGATGTTCTCGGCGTCGGCGTAGATCAGGTTCTGCGCGGGGACGGCGAAGTCCTTCGCGGCGGCCCGGAAGTCGTCCCAGCCCTTGGCGCGGTCCAGCGCGAAGACGGCGTCCATGGTCTTGCCCGGCTCCAGCGCCGTCCACTGCAGGGCCACGCCGTAGCCGCTGGTCGAGCGGTCCGGGGCGGAGGCGCCGTTCGGCGCGTACTTGCCGACGTTCTGCTGCTCGGTGCTCTGGTCGGAGATCAGCGGGGCGCCGGTCTGGGTGGTGCGGACGGTGATGGTGCGGTCCTCGCCGCCGGCCACCTTGATGGTCTCCTTGCGCAGCGTGAACTTCACCTCCTTGCCGTCCACCAGGTAGGTCTCCGGGCCGGTGACCTTCTCCAGGAAGAGGTCGGTGACGTCGGCGCCGAGGTTGGTGAAGCCCCAGGCGATGTCCTTGTTGTGGCCGATCACCACGCCCGGCATACCGGCGAAGGTGAAGCCGGAGACGTCGTACTGGCAGGCGGGCGAGGCGGTGCGGCAGTGCAGGCCCATCTGGTACCAGACCGACGGCAGGCCGGGGCCGAGGTGCGGGTCGTTGGCCAGCAGCGGCTTGCCGGTGGTGGTGTGCGAGCCGGCGACCACCCAGGAGTTGGACCCGATGCCCTGGCCCTGCCGGCCGAGCAGCTGCGGCATCGCGTCGATCCGGTCGGTGACGTCCTTGAACATCGCCTTGGTCGCGGCCGCGCCCTGCGCGGTGCCCGCGGTGGGGCCGGACTGGGCGGCCCCGTCCGCCGGGCGGTACGCGTCGCCCGAGACGGTGCCGGTCTTCACGATGGTGCCGTTGCGCGCGTACGGGTACTCCGGGTACAGCTCGGCGATCTTCTCCGGGCTGAAGTCCTGGGCGAGCAGCGAGCGGTCGATCTCCTCCTGGAGGTTCCCCGAGAGGTTCCAGGCCATCGCCTTCAGCCAGGAGACCGAGTCGACCGGGGCCCACAGCTCCGGCTTGTAGTCGCCGTTCACCACGCCGAGCAGGCTGTACTCCAGCGAGGCGCTCGCGCCGCCGGGGTGCTCGCCGAGCCAGGCGTTGACGCCGTCCGCGTACGCCTGGAGGTTCTTCCTGGTCTCGGGCGACAGCTGGGAGTCGATCTCCTTCTGCGCCACGTCGCGCCAGCCCATGGTGCGGATGAAGGAGTCGGTCTCGACCTGGCTGTCGCCGAACATCTCGGAGAGCCGGCCCGCGGTGATGTGCCGTCGGACGTCCATCTCCCAGAACCGGTCCTGCGCCTGCACGTAGCCCTGGGCGCGGAAGAGGTCCTCCGGGGTGTCGGCGTAGAGCTGGGGGATGCCGTTGGCATCCCGCTTCACGTCGACCGGCGCGCTCAGGCCCGCCACCTTGACGCTGCCGTCGACCTCCGGGAAGGACGCGCGTACCGCGGCCACCCCCCGGTAGCCGCCGTAGCCGGCGCCGGCCACCAGCAGCACGACCAGCACGATCACGATCAGACGGGCGCGCCGGAACTTCTTCGAGCGGGGCATCTGGGTCCTTGCGGTCCTCGACTGGGGGACGGGCGGGCATGTCCAGGGCACACGGCCATGACAGGGGACCACATTAGGCCGAGTCCACTGGCGGGCGTGCACGGGGGACGCTCACGGTGGGATCGGACGAGGTCAGCGGAGGGCGGGAAGGGACCCGTGTGAACGGTGAAGCTAAAGATATGGCAAAATGTTAGACTGAGTAACGATCCGCTAGCGGAGCAATCGCCCCCGGCCGGTCGGCTCCCCCCGGCCTCACCGCCACCAGACACCCCGCCCGCCCCCAGCCTGCCCGAGGTGCCCCTGCGTGAATGTCGACCACCTGAACCGGCTGCTCCTCGAATTCTCCGTGATCCTGCTGGTCGCGGTGGTCGCCGTGCGCATCTCGACCCGGTCGGGGCTGCCCAGCCTGCTGATCTACCTCGGCATCGGCGTCGCCCTCGGCCAGAACGGCCTGGGCTTCGCCTTCAACAACGCCGCGCTGACCCAGGTGATCGGCTACGCCGCACTGGTCGTCATCCTGGCCGAGGGCGGCCTCAAGACGAGCTGGCGCGAGGTCAGACCCGTGATGCCGGCCGCCACCGTGCTCGCCACGGTCGGCGTCGGGATCAGCGTCTTCGTGACCGCGGCCGGCGCGCACTGGCTGGTCGGCCTGGACTGGCGGACGTCCATGCTGCTCGGCGCGATCGTCTCCTCGACCGACGCGGCCGCCGTCTTCTCCGTGCTGCGGATGGTCCCGCTGCCGCACCGGCTGACCGGGCTCCTGGAGGCCGAGTCGGGCTTCAACGACGCCCCCGTGGTGATCCTCGTCGTCGCCTTCGCCACCACCGGTGAACTCGACTCCTGGTACGTCCTGATCGGCACGATCGTCGCCGAGCTGGCCATCGGGGCCGCGGTCGGCCTCACGGTCGGCAAGCTGGGCGCGTTCGGGATCAAGCACGTCGCCCTGCCGTCCTCCGGCCTCTACCCGATCGCCGTCCTGGCGCTCACCGTGCTCGCCTACGCCGGCGGCGCGCTGCTGCACGGCTCCGGCTTCCTCGCCGTCTACATCAGCGCGGTCATCCTGGGGAACGCCAAACTGCCGCACGGGCCCGCCGTCCGCGGCTTCGCCGACGGACTGGCCTGGATCGGGCAGATCGGCATGTTCGTGCTGCTCGGCCTGCTCTGCACCCCCGAGACCATGGGCTCGGCCGTGGTGCCCGCGCTGGTGATCGGCGCCGTGCTGGTCTTCCTGGCCAGGCCGCTGTCGGTGGTGATCACGCTGACGCCCTTCAAGCTGCCCGGCCGCGAGCAGGCGCTGCTCAGCTGGGCCGGGCTGCGCGGGGCGGTGCCCATCGTGCTGGCGACCATCCCGATGGTGGCCGGCACGCCGATGGCCCACGACGTCTTCAACATCGTCTTCATCCTGGTCGTGGTCTTCACCCTGCTCCAGGGCCCGACCCTGCCCTGGGTCGCCAAGTGGCTGAAGATCTCCGAGGGCTCGATGGGCCAGGACCTCGGCATCGAGTCCGCGCCCCTGGAGAAGCTGCACGGACACCTGCTGTCGGTGGCGCTGTCGCCGAGTTCCAGGATGTCCGGCGTGGAGATCGGCGAGCTGCGGCTGCCGGCCGGCGCGGCGGTGACCCTGGTGGTCCGGGAGGGCAGCAGCTTCGTCCCGGACAAGGCCACCGTGCTGCGCGGCGGCGACGAACTGCTGGTCGTGACCACCGACGAGGTCAGCGAGGCCGCCGAGCGGCGGCTGCGGGCCGTGGACAAGGGCGGCAAGCTCGCGGGGTGGCTGTACGGGCGGCGGTGACCGCGATGACCACGGGGGGGTTCGTCCAGCGTTCACCTCCGATGGACGGGACAGATCTGGATGTCCTCTGTATGGTGGGGGTAGCGCGTCATCTACGCGCGTATATGCAGAACGATCGAAACACCCCAGCATCTGCCTGAAGCAGAGTTGGCGCGACCGCTCGGCGGCCGCGGCCCGGATCCCGGCAACCACGCCGGGCGGGCCCGGTAACTACCCCGGTCGACGCGCGAGAGGACGACTCTCGGCGCCGTCGGGGCCACCCCATGCCCCTTCCGCGCTACCAGGCAGCAGGAAGGACGACCGTGACGGCCCGCCGAACGGTCGAGAACACCGCGGACACCCGCGCCGCCCTGGCCACCGACACGCTCCCGGACACCCGGCCGGGCACCGGGGCCACCCCCGACCAGGGCGCACCCGCCCGCGTCGGGTACGGCGCACTGCTGCGCACCCCCGGGGCCTGGACGTTCCTGGCCCCCGCCTTCGCCGCGCGGCTCCCGTACGCGATGCTCAGCCTGGGCATCGTCCTGCTGGTGCTGGACACCCACGGCTCCTACGGCACGGCCGGCAGCGTCGCGGCGGTCTCCGCCGTCGCCCAGGCCTTCATCGGCCCGCAGACCGGCCGGCTGGCCGACCGCTACGGCCAGGCCGCCGTGCTCGTCCCGACCGTGATCGTGCACGCGGTCTCGGTCGGCGCGCTGATCGCGCTGGCCCTGGGCCACGCCCCGGTCTGGACCCTCTTCCTCGCCGCCGCCCCGGCCGGCGCCAGCGTGCCGCAGGTCGGCGCGATGGTCCGGTCCCGCTGGGTCGCCAAGCTCTCCGCCGAGGGTGCGGCCGGCGGGCGTTCGGCGTCCGCGCTGTCGGCCGCCAAGCTCAACACCGCCTTCGCCTTCGAGTCCGTGACGGACGAGTTCACCTTCGTGATCGGCCCGGTGCTCGCCGGCGCCATCGCCACCTCGGTCACGCCCGCCGCCGGGCTGATCGCCGAGGCCGCGCTGACCGTGGTCGGCGGACTGGCCTTCGCCGCCCAGCGGCGCACCGCGCCGGCCCGGCACCCGCACCAGCCCGGCGTCCGCCGGGTCTCCGCGCTCTCCTCCCCCGGCGTCCGGCTGCTGGCCGGCGCGTTCCTGGGCGTCGGCACCGTCTTCGGCGCCATGCAGGTGTCGGTCACCGCGTTCACCGAGTCGGTCGGCCAGCCCGGCGCCAACGGCACCGTGTACGGGATCTTCGCCGGCGGCTCGATGCTGGCCGGCGTGCTGTACGGCATGGTCGCCTGGCGCCGGGCCGCCCGGCACCGGATGCTGGCCAGCTACGCGCTGCTGGTCGTGGGCTGCTCCACGCTCTGGGCGATGCCCAACCTGGTCGCGCTGTCCGTCGCCGGGCTGGTCTGCGGCCTGGCCATCGCACCGACGCTGATCACCGGGTACACCCTGGTCGAGACGCTGGTCGCGGACGGCGCCAAGACCGAGGCCTTCACCTGGCTGACCGGTGCGATCGGGCTGGGCCTGGCGGCCGGGTCCACGGTCGCCGGACGGCTGATCGACGGACACGGGCCGTCGGCGGGGTTCCTGGTGCCGATGGCCGGTGCCGGGCTCGGCCTGGTCGCGCTGGTCGCGCTGCGGCACCTGCTGATCGCGCCGGGCGCGGCGAGCACGGTGGTCGCGGGCGCGAACGACCGGAGCTCGGCTCCGCAGCTGGTCGGGGCGGCGAAGGGCTGAGCGGCGGGGCTCGGGGGCGGCGGGCCGGGTCGGGGTGGCCCGGGGGCCCGGGCGGCTCGGGGTCCCGGGCGGCTCGGGGGCGGGCCGCGTCGGGCGGCGGGTCCGGGCCGGGGCGGCAGCCCTCGGCGGCCGGCTTCCGGCGGGCGCGGGAACGGGTGCTTCGGCGCGCCCCGGCTCATCTCACATTCGAGTCGCTGGACTGATCCAGCGGAATGCCGCATCATTGACCATCGTTAGCACTCATCAGGCGAGAGTGCCAGGAGGAAGACAAGTGCCCACGTACCAGTACCAGTGCACCGAGTGCGGCAACGGCCTGGAGGCGGTGCAGAAGTTCACCGACGAGGCGCTGACCACGTGCCCCGACTGCCAGGGACGGCTCCGCAAGGTCTTCTCGGCCGTGGGTGTGGTCTTCAAGGGCTCCGGCTTCTACCGGACCGACAGCCGATCCTCGTCCACCAGCTCGGTGGGCACCGGCTCGTCGTCGAACTCGACCTCGTCGGGTTCGTCCTCGTCCGGCTCGTCGTCGGCTGCTTCGACCTCGTCCTCGTCGTCCTCGGGCGGCTCGACCGCTGCCGCGAGCTCGGCTCCGGCGGCGAAGCCGGCCGGCTGAGACCAGACTTCGCAAGGCCCGTGGGCCCGCGCCATCGCGCGGCCCGCGGGCCTTTCGCGTGCCCGGGCGGGGGCAGGCCGCTCGCGGTCAACCGCCGATGGGCCCACTACCCCGTTCGGGTGTACGGAGTTGTCCACAGGGCCGAGTTGTCCACAGGCCTGGGGACAGGACTTCCACCCGACCCCTGGGCCGCCCAGAGTGTGCGTCGGAAGAACCGGCCCGCACCCCGGGCCGGCGCCCTGCGACCACCGGTGGTGCCCATGTCGACCACGAGCCTCCCCTCACGGTTCCCGCCGCTCCCCGCCCCGGCCGTTCCGCCCCGGCGGGAGGTGCCGCCCTTCGCGCCGATCCGGCGTGGCGGTGGCCGCCTCCACCGGCTCCGCCGGGCCGCCCGGCACCGGTTCGGGGTGCTCGCCCTGCTGCTGGTCGCCCTGTCGGCCGCGCTGGCCGTCGGGCCCGCGCGGGCGGGTCTCTCCCCGCCGGGCGCCGCCTCGGTCGGCCGATCGGGTTGTCAATCGGGGCCCCTCGAAGATCACCCGTGACCGGACGACGACTTCGTCGTTCACGCGGCATGAAAGGCTTCAAGGAATTCCTGCTGCGCGGAAATGTCGTCGAGCTCGCCGTCGCCGTCGTCATCGGCGCGGCGTTCACCAACATCATCAACGCCTTCGTCAAGGGCGTGATCAACCCGATCGTCGGCGCCTTCGGAGCCAAGGACCTGAGCGCCTACAGTTCCTGCCTCAAGGGCCCCTGCGAGCTGAGCGCGACCGGCGAGGTCACGTCCGGGATCCTCATCCTGTGGGGCTCGGTGCTGAGCGCCCTCCTGCAGTTCGTCATCACCGCGGCCGTCGTCTACTTCTGCCTGATCCTGCCGATGACCAGGTTCGCCGCCCGGCGCAAGAGCCTCGCCGAGGTCCAGGCGGAGGCCGAGGCCAAGGAGGTCCTGCTGCTGACCGAGATCCGCGACGCGCTGGTCACGCGGCAGCGCTGAGCACTCCCCGTCAGTCGCCGTGGTGCGGCGGGCGCTGACTCAGGTACCAGTCCAGCCCCCGTCCACCACTGTCCGCCGTTCCCGGGCGCCCGCCCCAGCCGGCGTCGGTGTCGTCACTGGACTGCTGGTCCAGCGGGTCCCGGAAGACCAGCCGGGCCTTCGTCGCGGCCTTGGGGTCGTCGGACGCCTTCACGGCCTCCGCGGCGTCCGTCCTGTCCCCGTCGTCCTGCCTGGGCTCCCGCTCGGTCACCGGCCCGCCTCCGTCTCGCACATCGTCCACTCCTCCAGCCTAGAAGCTCCCCGCGCCCGCGCCGACCGCCGCCGGGGACGCGTGAGGGCCCCGGCGCGGAGCGATTCCGCACCCGGGGCCCCGCTACGCCGGCGAGGTGGCGGCGGGGAGGCCGTCAGGCGGCTTCGAAGCCCGCGTGGTCGGCGATCCGCTTCAGCTCGGCCAGCGCGTGCTTCTCGATCTGGCGGATCCGCTCCCGCGTCAGCCCGTGCTGCTTGCCCACCTCGGTGAGCGTCCGCTCACGGCCGTCCTCCATCCCGTAGCGCGACCGGATGATCGAGGCCGTCCGGTCGTCCAGGCGCCCGATCAGACCGTCCAGCTCCTCGCGGCGGAGCATGACCATCACGGCGTCCTCCGGGGACGTCGCCCCGGTGTCCTCGACCAGGTCGCCGAACTGGGTCTCGCCCTCGTCGTCGACGGACATGTTGAGGCTCACCGGGTCACGCGCCCAGTCCAGGACGTCCTTGATCCGCGCCTCGGTGGTGTCCAGCTCGGCCGCGATCTCGGCCGGCTCCGGCTCACGGCCCAGCTCCTTGGACTTCTCCCGCTGGACGCGCCGGATCCGGCCCAGCTCCTCGACCAGGTGAACGGGCAGCCGGATGGTGCGCGACTGGTCGGCGATGGACCGGGTGATCGCCTGCCGGATCCACCAGGTGGCATAGGTGGAGAACTTGAAACCCTTGGCGTAGTCGAACTTCTCCACCGCCCGCACCAGGCCGGCGTTGCCCTCCTGGATGAGGTCGAGCAACGGAAGGCCGCTGCGCGGGTAACGCCGCGCGACGGCGACGACCAGCCGGAGGTTGGAGCGGATGAAGACGTCCTTGGCGCGCTCGGCGTCCTCGGCTATCGCCTCCAGCTCCTCACGCTTCACACCCTTGGGGAACTCCGCCTCCTCCAGCAGGTGCTGGGCGTACACACCGGCCTCGATCCGCAGCGAGAGCTCGACCTCCTCGGCGGCATCGAGCAGGGGCGTCCTGGCGATCTCGTCGAGATACATACCGACCAGGTCACGGTCGGCCTCAAGGTTGGTCGGGCGGGCCGCGCGAGTCCGGTCGGCCCTGTCGCGAACGACGGCACGGGTGGCCATGCTTGCTCCCTTTGCTGGAATTGCCGAGGTCTGCCTGCCTGCCCCCAAGAGGGCAAGAATGCGGGCCCCGCGGGGCTCACACGTAACGATCCAACGAACAGATTCCGGACAACATTCCCAAGTCGCTCAGATTCTTCCGCCGATGCAGTATGCTGCCGGTTTTCACCGCGCCCCTGGACGGAGCGTGACCGGGCCGGCACCACAGGTGCCGGCCGGGCGGTTCACGCGGCGCGGTCCACACGGCGCGGTCCACCGAATGCGGTCGGCGGGACCGCGGGTGCGGCCCTCCGGCGCCTTGCCGCTGCGCGGCCGCCCATGCCGGGGCCGTCGACGCACTCCTTTGCGGACCCTTCACTCCGGAGAACCCGCGGGCAGCCGCGCGCGTTCCCGCCCGGCCCCGCCGGAGCCGCCGCTGCCACCGGTTCCGCACCCCGGAGCCGCCCCGCGCCCGCACCCCGGCGCACGCAGATCCTCCGCACAAAAGATGCCAAATCGCTATCGCGCAGGCGTCCGATCAGCACAACGCACGGGGAAGGTGTCAGCCATGCACCTGACCAACAGCTCGCCTCTCCTCACCCCGCGTAGTCGCCACCTGCTCCGGCACGTGGCGCTCGCGGCGGGCTGTACCGCGCTGTTCGTGGTCCTGGCCACCCTGGTGCAGACCGGCTGGTCCCCCCTCGCCCGCCTGGACCAGGGCTGGGTGGACGACATGCACCGCTACGCCCAGGGCCGAAGAGTCTGGGTCGCCTCGGTGCAGATGCTCACCGACATCGGCGGCACGATCACCATGCGCACGCTGCTCGGCGCCGCCACGCTCTGGCTCTGGCTGATCGGGGCCCGGGTGCTGGCCTGTTGGGCGGCGGCCCAGGCGCTGGTCGGCTGGGGCTTCCTGTGGGTCCTGAAGCTCTGCCTCGACCGCCTGCGGCCGCACTTCCCCGACCCGGTCGCCCACGCCGGCGGCCCGGCCCTCCCGTCCGGGCATGCCATGGCCTCCGTGATCACCTGCGCCGTCCTGGTCGGGCTGGTCTGGCACCGGTCCTCGCGCGGCGGGCGGATCACCGCCTGTTCGATCGCCGCGCTGACCGTGCTGACGATCGGCTGGACGAGGGTCGCCCTCGCCGTCCACTGGCCGAGCGACGTGCTGGGCGGCTGGCTGGCGGCCGGGATCGTCCTGGGCGCGGTCACCGTGGCCGTCGAGCTCTGCCGGCCCGGCGCGCTGGCCCGGGACGTCCGGCGGGTCAACTGGCGGACCAGGCCGAGGGTCCAGCGCGTCCTCGTTTCCCAGACCGCCCCCGCGCCCTACGACCCGGTCTTCGACCCGGCTTTTGATCCGGCTTTTGATCCGGCCTTCGATCCGGCCTTCGATCCGGCCTTCGAGGAGGCCTTCGAGGAGGCCGCCGAGCGGGCCTGCGACCGACCGGACGGCGCGGTCAAGCCCTAGCGCGGGTCCCCCGGCCTCGGGCCGGTCCGCCGGGCCCGCCTAGCCTGGCCTTCATGCCGCTTCCCTCGACGCCCGACCGACCCGCTCCCGCCCCCGACTTCCCCGACCGGCCGCTGCGGATCGCCGCCGCGCAGGCCCAGGCGGTGGCGGGCGACATCCCCGCCAACGTCGCGACCGTCGCCGACCTGATCCGCGAGGCCGCCTCGGACGGCGTCCGCCTGGTGCTCTTCGCCGAGAAGTTCCTGTCCGGCTACGAGCCCGAGCTGATCCGGACCGACCCCCTCAAGTACAGCGTCCAGCCCGGCGATCCCCGGCTCGCACCGATCGCCGACGCCTGTCGGGAGACCGGCACCGCCGCCGTGGTCGGCGCGGCCGTCCGGGACGCCGACGGCGAACTGCGCATCTCCGCGCTGGTCTTCGGCCCCGACGGTGCGCTCACCACCCGGTACGACAAGCAGTACCTCTTCAAGACCGAACGGGACACCTACCGCCCCGGGACGACGGGCTGCACCCTCCAACTCGACGGCTGGCGGCTCGGACTGGGCATCTGCTACGACTCCGGCTTCCCCGAGCACGCCCGCGCCGCCGCCCTCGACGGCTGCCACGCCTACCTGGTCGGCGCGCTGTTCAGCGTGGGCCACGGCCACCACGAGTCCCGGACCTGGTTCCCGGCCCGCGCGCTCGACAACACCCTCTACACGGTGCTCGCCAACCACATCGGCACCACCGGCGGCTGGCACACCTGCGGCGCCAGCGCCGTCTGGTCCCCCGACGGCCGCCTCCTCGCCGAGGCCGGCCCGGACCGCCGCGAGCTGGTCGTCGCCGACCTCGACCCGGAGGTCCTGCGCACCACCCGGGAGGCCGAGAGCCTCCTCGCCGACCTCGCCTCCCAGCCCTGCACCACCCCGCGCGACCGGCACGCCCTCGGTCTCGGCTGAGCGCGCCCCCGACGGCCCGTCACACGCCGGCGGCCCCGAACGCGCCCGGCCGACTCCACCACCCCGGGGCGCCGGTCCTCGTGCCCACCGTGGACCCGCCGGGCAGGCGGCCCCACGGCCGTGAACGCGGCACGGACGCGGCACGGACGCGACACGGACGCGGCGCAAGAGGGACACGGGCGGGGGCGGCGGTCGGGAACGACGAAGGCCCAGGTCCGGGGGAACCCCCGGACCTGGGCCTTCACTGCGTACCGCGCTGTGCCCCAGGCAGGATTCGAACCTGCGACACCGGCTTTAGGAGAGCCGTGCTCTATCCCCTGAGCTACTGAGGCGGGGTCGTTCGCGGTCGGGCGCGCGTGTGGCGCGACGACCGCTGACAGCCTAGCGGATCGGGGGGTGGCCACGCCGGGTCGGGCCGTCGGCCGGGCGGAGGTGGCGGGGTGTGCGGTGAGGGGAGTCCGCGTGCGAATCGTGTGCGGGAAGATGGGATCATGGGCAGGGTGCCGATGGTGCCCGGCGACGGGGCGTCACATCCTGCTCCAGTAGCCTGGAGCGAACCGGTGTTCCGGTGCGGGGCGTCGGTGCCCCCGCCGGCCCTGGCACGCCTGCAGCAACGCATCACCGCAAGGACGAGGCGCTTCACCATGACATCAGCCGGCAGACGGCACCCGGCCCTCCGCGTACTGGGCCAGGTGTGGCTCTGGCCGGCACTGGTGATGCTCTGCGTCGGCGCCTACCGGCTCGGGACGCCCGAGCTGTGGCGGGACGAGGTGGCGACCTGGACGGTGGCGACCCGCTCGCTCGGTGATCTGCTCGGACTGCTCCAGCACATCGACGCCAGCAACGGCGCGTACTACCTGCTGATGCACGGCTGGACGTCGGTGTTCGGCGACTCCGCGATCGCGCTGCGGCTGCCCTCCGTGCTGGCGATGGCCGGCGCGGCCGCGTTCGTGGCGCTGACCGCCCAGCGTTTGTTCGGCGGCCGGGTGGCGGCGATCGGCGGCGGGCTGCTGTTCTCCGTGGTGCCGCTGATCTCGCGGTACGCGCAGGAGGCCCGCTCGTACGCCCTGGTGACCTGCGCGGTCGTCGCTGCCACCTGGTTCCTGCTGCGCGCGCTGGAGCGCCCGTCGCTGCGGCGGTGGGCGCCGTACTGCGTGGCGATGGCGGCGGCCGGCGCCGGGCACCTGATCTCCTTCGCGACGCTGGCCGGCCAGCTGGCCGTGGTGGCGCTGCACCTGTGGCGGACCCGCCCGGCCACCGAGCGGCGGGTGCTCTGGCAGTACCCACTCGCCGTGCTGGTCGCGGCCCTGCCGGTGCTGCCGGTGGTGCTGCTGGGCAGCCGGCAGTCCGGGCGCCAGCTGGGCTGGATCGGCAAGCCGACCTTCTACCAGCTGCGGCACTTCGGTGAGCCGCTGTTCGGCTCGCCCGGGGTGTTCCACGTCTTCGCCCTGCTGGCCCTGCTGGCCCTGGTCCTGCCCGGGCGCCGCCTGCCCGCGCTCCAGCTGCTGCTGCTCGCGGTGCTGCCGGTGCTCGGCGTCTGGCTGGTGTCGCGCGGCAGCACCTCGTACTTCGTCGACCGCTACCTGCTCTTCACGGTGCCGGCCTGGGCGGCGCTGGCCGGCGGCGGGGTGCAGGCGGTCTACACGACGGTCGCGGCGGCCGCGCGACGCAGCCGGACGCCGGGGCAGGTCCGGGCCGCGGGCGCGCTGCTGGCCGTCGGGCTGATCGCGGTCCCCGCCCTGGTCGCGCTGCCCAAGCAGTCCTCGGTGCGCTCCGCGGGCTCGCACTCCTTCTCCCGTGAGCCGTACCGGGCGGCCGCCGAGCTGATCGGGGCCGGGTACCGGCCCGGCGACGGACTGGCGGCCCCGCTCGGCGACCAGGGCTGGGCGATGGTCGGGCCGGGTGTCTCCTACTACCTGCCGAGCGACGTCCGGCCGTTCCCGGTCTTCGTCGAACGCAGCGCCCTCCAGGCCGAGGACCTCTTCCCGACCACCTGCCCCCAGGTGGACGCGTGCCTGGGGCCGGGGCAGCGGACCTGGCTGCTCGTCCTCGGGGACACCGCCGAGCCGCTGACCGCGATGCCCGCGGAGCAGGCGCGGGCCCTCCGGGCCAGGTACGGCCCGCCCGACCGGGTGACGCCGCTCGGCGGGGTGACGCTCGCGCTGCTGGACTCCACCACCGGCTGAGCCGGCTGCCGCGCCGCCCGGTCCGGCGCCCGCGTGGCGGCGGTCCGCCCGGATGCGGCCGTCCGGCGACCGGGTGACCATGGAGCACGGTGACCGGGGCGCCTCCGGCCTCCGGCCGCCCGCCCCTCGACGGTCGGGACTGCCCGGGAGGACACCTGTGAGCGAGCACCCGGCCGGGCGGGTGACCCGGCTGAAGAAGCGGTCGGCGAAGCTGGCCCGGCGCGCTCGCGAGCTGCCCGAGCAGGTGCCGCTGGTGGGCCGGGCGCTCGGCCACCTGCTGCGGGTGAACCTCCTCGACTGCGCGACCCGGCTGGCCGCCCAGGCCTTCCTGAGCGCCCTGCCCGCGCTCTTCGTGGTGGCCGTGTTCACCCCGGCCGCGGTCCGCGAGAACGTGATGCGCTCGCTCCGCAAGGAGCTGGGCCTGGAGGGTGCGGCGCAGCAGTCGGTGCAGCAGATGCTGCAGAGCAGCCATGACCAGGAGACCACGATCGGCGTGTTCGGCGCCCTGGTGACCCTGGCCTCGGCGACGGCGCTGAGCCGGGCGATGCAACGCGTCTGCGAGCGCTGCTGGGAGCTGCCGAGGGCGGGGTCGCGGGTGGTGGCCTGGCGCTGGCTGGTCTGGCTGCTGGTCTGGCTGGTCTGCCTGATGTTCCAGACGCCGCTGCGGGACGGCTTCGGCCTGGGTGCCTGGCTGGGGATTCCGCTGACCTTCGTCGGCGGGACGGCGATCTGGTGGTGGACCCAGCACCTGCTGCTGGTCGGCCGGGTGCGCTGGCTGCCGCTGCTGCCGGGGGCGCTGCTCTGCGGGGCGGTGGTGGTGGGCCTGGGGATCGCCTCCCGGATCTACCTGCCGCGGGCGATGGCGCACAGCGTGACGCAGTTCGGGCCGTACGGGGTGGTGTTCACCGGCCTCTCCTGGCTGATCGTGATGTTCGCCGGGCTGACGCTGGCGATCGCGCTGGGCCGGGTGGTGTCGGAGGAGGAGTCGGTCGCGCACTGGCTGGGCACCCGGACCGAGCCGGGCGTCTGGGGCGGCGCCCCGCTCACGGCGGAGGAGGCGGGCGAGGCGGCGGGGGACGCGGGCGGACCGGACCCCGACGGCGCGGACGGCGGCTGACGCGCCTCGGCGGGGGAACCGGTGGCCGGTTCCCCCGCCGAGGGGTGTGCGAGGCCCGCGGGCGGGCCGGACGGCCGAGGTCAGAGCAGGCGGGTCAGCCGGGACAGGATGGACGGCGGGGCCAGGTCCGTCTGGAGCACGACCGGGACCTCCACCTTGCCGTCGCCCGCCCCCACGCTCAGCACGCCGACCTGGGCACCGGCCTTGGCCGTGTGGCCGAGCTTGGCAGGGTCCAGGGTGAGGGTGCCGCTGATGCCGGGGAAGCCGGCCGCGGTGAGGTCCTTGGCGGCGACGACCGGGACCGTGCCGCCGAGCCCGTCGTCGACCCGGCCGACGACGTCGCCCTGCTTGGCGAGGGTCTGGCCGGTCAGCCCGTTCTGGGCCGCCTGGATCTGCAGGGCGCTGACGTTCTGGACGATCTTGAGGATGCTCGGCTCGGCGGTGGTCGCCGGCTGGCCCAGGGTGACCCCGAGGATGAGCCGCTGGACCCCGCCGACCTCCTTGTAGGCGGCCCACATCAGGCAGCCGCCGGCCGGGGTGCTGGAGCCGGTCTTGACGCCGATGATGCCGTTCTTCGGGGAGATCAGGGTGTTGGTGTTGGAGATCTTCTGATTGTTGAAGTTGGTCTCCGGCGTCGAGACGATCTGCCGGAAGATCGCGTCCTGCATCACCTGCTCGGCCAGCTTCAGCTGGTCCTTGGCGGTGCTCTTGGTGTCCGGGCTGAAGCCCGCCGGGTCGGTGTAGGTGGTGGCGGCCATGCCGAACCTGGCGGCGGTGTCGTTCATCTTCTTGACGAACGCCTCCTCCGAACCGGCGTCCCAGCGGGCCAGCAGCCGGGCCACGTTGTTGGCCGACGGCAGCATCAGCAGCTCCAGTGCCTGGTACTGGGTGAGCTGCTGGCCCTCGGTGAGGGTGACCCTGGACTCGTCGACGTTGCCGGACTCCTGGGCGGCCTGCTTGTCGACGGTGATCTTCGGGCCGCTCTCCCCCTTCTTGAGCGGGTGCGACTGGAGGATCAGGTAGGCGTTCATGACCTTGGTGACACTGGCGATCGAGGCCGGCGTCTCCGGGCCGGAGCTGCCGAGACTGCCGACGCCGACGACCTGGGCGGCCGACTGGCCCTTGGCCGGCCAGGCCAGGTCGAGCGGGTCGCCGCCGAAGCTGTAGCTGCCCGCGGCGGTCTGCTTCACCTTGGCGTCCGGCAGCGGGCGGAGCAGCTGCGCGACCGCCACCGCACCGAGCACGACGGCCAGGAAGACCGTCCAGATGGTGATCCGCTTGAGTGCGCGGCGAAACGGCGAGACGGGGCGAGCGTTCAGCGTCGCCAGCACCTGCATCGCCTCGGCCGTCGTCTCCGGGGCCGGCGCGGGCGCGGGCTCGGGGGCGGGCAGCGGCGCGGGCTTCGGCAGCGGCGGCGGGGGCGGCAGGGGCCGGGGGTCGGGGGTGGGGAGCGGCTCGGGGGCCGGGGTGGGCGCAGGCTTCGGGGCCGGGACGGGCTCCGGCTCGGGTGCCGGCTCCGGCTCGGGGACGGGCCTGGGGGCCGGATGCGGCTCGGGGACCGGCTCGGGCACGGTGCCCGCACCGGGTGCCCGCGGGGCGCGGGGCTTCTCCAGCTTCTCGGCCTGCCCGGCCCGGTCGGCGGGCGGCGCGGGCGGCGCGGGCCGCGCGGGGGTCTCCGGCCCGGCGGCGCCCTTCGGCTCCTCGCCGGCGCCCTTCGGCTCCTCGCCGGGCTCGGCGGGTGCGGCGGGCTCGGCGGGCTCGGCGGGTGCGGCGGGCTCGGCGGGCTCGGCGGGCTCGGCCGAGGGCTTCGCGGGCTCGGCCGCAGGCTTTCCGGGGGCCGCCGAGTCCGTCCGCATGGCGAGACGCGGGTCCGGCCCGGTCGGGCGCCCCGGCTTCCCGGCGGGGGCGTCGGCCGGCGGCTCGACCGGCGGAGCGCCCCGGCCGGCACCGCCGTCCGCCGGGGAACGGAGCTCCTCGGGCAGCCGCAACGCGGTGGTCGCGTTGTCCGCGGGCAGTCGCAACGAGGTCGTCGCGCTGTCCGCGGGGAGGCGGAGCGCGGTGGTCGCGTTGTCCACGGGAAGGCGGAGCATGGTGGTCCTGGAGTCCGTATCCCGGACACGGAGCTGGACGGTCGACCCCGTCCTGGGCGCGCCCGCGCCATCGGCGGCGGGCTCCCCGGTGGCGGCGGAGGCGGCCTCCGACCCAGCGTCCGAGGCATCGTCGGAGCCGGCCTCCGAAGCCGCCGCGGGGCTCCCGGCCTCGTCCGAAGCGGCCTCGGCCCCGGCCCCGGCGCCCGCCCGCGCACCCGCCCGCGCGCCCGCCCCGGCAGCGTCGGCGTCCTCGCGCCC
Source organism: Kitasatospora sp. NPDC001603 (assembly GCF_040298365.1). Lineage (NCBI taxonomy): Bacteria > Bacillati > Actinomycetota > Actinomycetes > Kitasatosporales > Streptomycetaceae > Kitasatospora > Kitasatospora sp. NPDC001603. Next base: position 45,992 of record NZ_JBEPAA010000016.1, on the reverse strand, counting down.
GGCCGGTTCCACGGCCGCCGCCGTCGCGTCGGCACCGGCGCCGGAACCGCTCCGCGCCCCGTCCCGCTCCCGCCTCCGCTCGCCGTCCCGCAGCACCCTGTCGGGGGACTCGCCCACGTAACCCAGCCTCCTCAACGCCCGGCGGGGCACCGGCAGACCCGATTTCGGGAAGCCGACGCCCCGCCCCGTGTACCTGTACAGTCTCCGCCACCGGCGACCGTTCCGGCCGCCCACACCCCGCCCGACCGGCGCGTATTGCCGCCGCACGGCCGCACCGCGGTCCCTCCACCGGTCAGACGCCGGGCCCGCCTCCGCCGGTTCCCCGCCGCGGTCGCAAGGTCACGATTCGGAGGCGTACTCGACAAGCCCGTGTGAGAGGCGTCACGCTGTCATTCATCCACGCGGGGAGGCTTGGATGGGCAAGAGCCGCAGAACTGTTCCCGAGGAACTCTTGCTGCTCGCTTTGGACCCGACCACGGGTACCACTGCGCAGCCGCAGACCCTCGACCTCGGACTCGCCGGGGCCCAGCTCGTCGAGCTGTCCCTGGCCGGACGGATCGTCCCGGAGGGCGATCGGATCGCCGTGGTACTGCCACGGCCGACAGGCGACCCGACCCTGGACCACGCACTGGAACTGCTGCGCCGACGCGGCAGCCCGGTTCGCGCGGCCCACTGGATCGGTGGGCCCAGACTGGGGCTCAGGCAGACCTATCTGGCGCACCTGGAGCGGTGCGGCATGGTCACGGCCGTGCCGGGCCAGATGTGCGGTGTGCTGCCGACGACGCGCTACCAGGCGTCCGACGACTGCACCAACGCCGCGATCAAGCAGCGGCTGGACACCGCGATCCGCACCGGCGTGCCGCCGGACCCGCGGACGGCCGCGCTGGCCGCGCTGGCCCACTCGGTGGGCCTGGGCAAGCACCTGTACCCGGGCAACGAGGGCCGGTCCTCACGGTCCCGGCTGCGCGACCTGATCCGTTACGACCCACTGGGCGGGATGGTCGCGCACGCGGTGATGGACGTGCAGAACGGTCTGCCGTCGCAGCAGAACCGTTCATCCCAAGGTGGTGGCGGCGCTCCGGTCGGCGCGGACCGACCGGGACCGCGTGCGGCGGCGAGCCGCGGCGGGACCGGTGGCCGGGTCGCACCGCCCCGCGTCGGCGTCCGCTGACCCGGACCCACCACGCGCGGCGCACGCCGCACAGCTCACGCCGCCACCCGGCGGTGAACAGCCGGCAGGAAGCAGGGGCGGTCGCCCGCGACGGAAGTCGCCGGGCGGCCGCCCCTCCGCCGTACCCCGCGGGCGGGGCCGGGCAACCCGTGCGGAGACCCGTCCCGCCCGCCCGAGCACGTGCCACCGGCACGTGTACGGGCGCCTGCCGCGCCCGTACGACCCATCGCACCGCCACCGCAGCACTACCGGATCGAGCCGCACCGTCGCCTTACCACGCGGGAAGGCCCGCCGTCTCGCCAAAGCGCTTTTCCGATGATGTGTTCTACTGCGCTCCTGCGATTCCCCGGCGCCGACCTGATCCAAGGTGTCATGCTGCTCCAAGTCAGGGGGGTTGGTCCCAATTTCCACTGTGTTCCGAGGACTGCCGTTCCAACGATCACCAGAGGTCCGGCCGGAGGTCGACGTGTCCGCGAACATCAACCCCACCGTGCGCCGCAGGCGCCTGGGCTCCGAACTCCGCAAGCTGCGGGAGGGCCTGGCCATGACGGCGGAGGAGGTGGCCGGCCGGCTGATGGTCTCCCAGTCGAAGATCAGCCGACTGGAGAACGGGCGCCGCAGCATCAGCCAGCGCGACGTGCGCGACCTCTGCGACGTCTACAACGTGACCGACGAGGCCATGCGGGCCAGTCTGATGGAGATGGCGCGGGAGTCCCGCCAGCGCGGCTGGTGGCACGACTTCAACGACATGCCGACCCCGTACAGCGTGTACATCGGCCTGGAGGCCGAGGCCTCGTCGATCCGCGCCTACGAGTCCTCGTTCGTCCCGGGGCTGCTGCAGACCGAGCAGTACGCCCAGGCCGTCGTGGAGGGCACCCAGCCGGACACCGACGCGCTCTCCGTCCAGCGGCGGGTGCAGGTCCGGATGAAGCGCCAGGACCGCGTCCACGGCGAGAACCCGCTGGGCAGCCTCTGGACCGTCATAGACGAGGCGGTGCTGCGCCGCGAAGTGGGCAACCGGGCGGTGATGGCCGATCAGCTGAAGCACATGCTGGAGCTGAGCCAGCGCCCGAACATCACGATCCAGGTGATCCCGTTCTCGCACGGCGCCCACCCCGGCATGACCGGGACATTCTCCCTGCTGGAGTTCCCCGAGTCAGCCGATTCCACGGTTGTCTACTTCGAAGGGGTGACGAGCGATCTCTACCTGGAGAAGGAAGCCGACGTGCGCCGCTATACCAGTCTCTACGACCACCTGCGGGCAGCGGCGCTCGGAGTGGTCGAGAGCCGGTCACTGATAGCCACGATTGAAGAGGGATACCACGCATGAGCACCACCTTCGAGAACGGGACGACCTGGCGGAAGAGCACCCACAGCGGCGGCAACGGCGCCTGTGTGGAGATCGCCACGCCGGCTGCGGGCGCCGTCGCGGTGCGGGACTCCAAGGATCCCCAGGGTCCTCAGCTGAACTTCTCGGCCGAGGCCTGGAAGGCGTTCGCCGTCGATGCCGGAGCAGGGGTGTTCGGCGGCTTCTGAGCCACCGCGCCGTTCTCGGCGCAGTCGCCCGTAGCGGTGTCCGCCGCCCTCCCCCGGGGCCGCGGGCGCCGCTACCGGCACCTACGCGGCCGCGCGCCGGCGGACCGGGCCGATCGGGCCCACCGGGCCGGGCGGAACGTCAGCGCAGCACCGGGTAGCGGTCCGCCCAGGCGGCGCCCTCCGGGGTGTCCAGGCCGTGCAGCTCCGGCCCGTGCATCAGCTCCAGGACGAAGTCGTCGGCCAGTTCGAGCAGGGCGCCGCGCCCCTCCAGCGCGGCCACCAGGCCGGGCGGCAGGGCGCTGTCCCCGTGCAGCACCCCGAGCAGGTTGCCGCAGATGGCGCCGGTGGAGTCGCTGTCCCCCGAGTGGTTCACCGCCAGCAGCAGGCCCGAGCGCACGTCGTGGGCGACCAGCGCGCAGTACACCCCGATCGCCAGCGCCTCCTCGGCGACCCAGCCCTCGCCCAGCGCCTCGACCCGCTCCGCCGACGGCTCGCCGGCCCGTACCGCGTCCAGCGCCGCCCGCAGCGCCGCCGTGGTCTCCTCGTGCGCCGGCCGCTCGGAGAGCAGGGCGAGCGCCAGGTGGACGCCCTCCTCCAGGGTGCCGCCGCGGGCCACCGTCTGGACGATCACCGCCAGGGCGCCGGCCGAGAGGTAGCCGGTGGGGTGGCCGTGCGTCAGCACCGAGCACTCCACGGCCAGCTGGAACACCAGGCCCGGCTCCCAGGTGGTGAGCAGCCCGAACGGCGCCGCCCGCATCACCGTGCCGCAGCCCTTGGAGTGCGGGTTCTTGGGCACCTCCACGGTGCCGAGGCGGTCCGCGTCCGGGCCGGAGAGGCCGGACAGGCAGGCCTGGCCGGGGGCGCGCTGGGCGTACAGCCACTCCTCGCGGCCGAGCCAGCCGAGGTCGGTGCGGCGCTCGTCCGGGCCCCAGTCCCGCTGGGTGGCGGCCCAGCGCAGATAGGCGAGGTGGAGGTCGGTGGGCGGGTGCCAGCTGCCGGTGTCCCGCCGGATGTGGGCGCGGATCAGCCCGTCCACGGTGAAGAGCACCATCTGGGTGTCGTCGGTGACCGCCCCGAGCCGGCCGTAGGCGGGTATGTAGCCGGTCACGCCGAGCGGGCCGTGCGCGGCTCGGATCTTCTCCAGCGACTCGAACTCGACGCCCGCGCCGAGCGCGTCACCGATCGCCCCGCCGAGCAGACAGCCCCGCACCCGGCTGCGGAAGTCCTGCTGCTGGGCTCGTGACCACAGTGGCATCACGACGGAGCGCCTTTCGTCCGGGAACCGGGGAGCGCGACGCTCGGCCGGCCGCGCGCCCTCGCACTGTATTCGAATGACCGAACAAGTCGAGCGATTCCCTCGAACACCGCACTTCGACACGATGGTGCCGACCCGCCACGCGCAGGCCGCGGCCGGCCGCCCCGGGCTCCCTGCCGGGCCGGGCCGCGCCCGTCTCCGGGCCGGCAGGCCGTGCCGCCGGCGGTCCGCCGGGCAGGGGAGCCCGGCAGGCCGTCACCGGTACCGGGTGGGGAGGTCAGTCCAGGACCGGCAGCAGCTCCGGCAGGTGGCCGTCCGAGGCCAGGGCCGCGGCCAGCCGCTCGGCGGGCACCTCGCCGTAGGTGGTGGTGCGCTGCCGGTGCGGGCGCCCCGCCGCCTCGGCGATCGCCCGCAGGTCCCGGACCGACTTGTAACTGCCGTACGCCGACCCGGCCATTCGCGAGATGGTCTCCTCCATCAGCGTGCCGCCCAGGTCGTTGGCGCCCGAGCGGAGCATCTCCGCCGCGCCCTCGGCCCCCAGCTTCACCCAGCTGGTCTGGATGTTGGGGATGTGCGGGTGCAGGAGCAGCCGCGCCATCGCGACCACCGCCCGGTTGTCCCGCGCGGTCGGCCCGGGCCGGGCGATGCCGGCCAGGTAGACCGGGGCGTTGGTGTGGATGAACGGCAGCGTCACGAACTCGGTGAACCCGCCGGTGCGCTGCTGGATCTCCGCCAGCAGCCGCAGGTGGCCCAGCCAGTGGCCCGGGTTGTCCACGTGGCCGTACATCATCGTGGACGAGGAGCGGATGCCCAGCTCGTGCGCGGTGGTGACGACCTCCACCCAGGTCGCGGCGGGCAGCTTGCCCTTGGTCAGCACCCAGCGGACGTCGTCGTCCAGGATCTCGGCTGCCGTGCCCGGGATGCTGTCCAGCCCCGCCGCCTTCGCCTCCTGGAGCCAGTCGCGGATCGAGAGGCCGGTCCGGGTCGCGCCGTTGACCACCTCCATCGGCGAGAAGGCGTGCACGTGGATGCCGGGCACCCGCTCCCTCACCGCGCGCGCGATGTCGAAGTAGGCCGTCCCGGGCAGGTCGGGGTGGATGCCGCCCTGCATGCAGACCTCGGTGGCGCCGACCTCCCAGGCCTGCGCGGCCCGGTCGGCCACCTGCTCCAGGGAGAGGGTGTAGGCGTCCGCGTCGGTGCGGCGCTGGGCGAAGGCGCAGAACCGGCAGCCGGTGTAGCAGACGTTGGTGAAGTTGATGTTCCGGGTGACGCAGTAGGTGACGTCCTCGCCTACCGCGGCGCGGCGCACGTCGTCGGCGATCCGGCAGAGCGCGTCCAGGGCCGGGCCGTCCGCGTGGAACAGCGCCAGCGCCTGGTCGTCCGTCAGCCGGGCGGGGTCGTCGGCGGCCGTCGCCAGCGCCCCGCGCAGATCGCCGGCGAGGCGCTCCGGGGCGCCCTTGGCGAGCACCTGCTCGCGCAGCACCTGCCAGTCCCCGTACACGTCCTCGAAGTCGGCCCGGCGGTCACCGGTGCGGCCCTCGGTGTCGATGGTGGCGTGCAGGTCCGTCCGCCCGTACGAGGCGGGCAGGTCCTCCGGCTCCTGCCAGGGGAGGCCCTGCACCACGGCGTCCGGGCGGGCCAGGCCGGTCTCCGGGTCGGACAGCGCCCGGACGTGCGGCAGCACCCGCGGATCCAGCCACGGCTCGCCGTGCCGGACGTACTCGGGATAGACGGCGAGCCGCTCGCGCAGCTCGAAGCCGGCCGCCGCCGAACGCTCCGCCAGCCGGTCGATCTGCGGCCAGGGGCGCTCGGGGTTCACGTGGTCGGGCGTCAGCGGCGAGACGCCGCCCCAGTCGTCGATCCCCGCGCCGATGAGCCGCTCGTACTCGCCGTCCACCAGGTTCGGCGGCGCCTGGAGGCAGGCCGCCGGGCCCATGATGTGCCGGGCCACCGCGACGGTGGCGACCAGCTCGTCCAGCTCGGCGTCGGGCATGCCGCGCATCGCCGTGTCCGGCTTGGCGCGGAAGTTCTGCAGGATCAGCTCCTGGATGCCGTGGTAGGCGCGGGAGACCCGGCGCAGCGCGAAGAGCGACTCCGCGCGCTCCTCGTACGTCTCGCCGATGCCGATCAGCAGCCCGCTGGTGAACGGCACCGAGCTGCGTCCGGCGTCCTCCAGGACCCGGAGCCGGACGGCCGGCTCCTTGTCCGGCGAGCCGTAGTGAGGGCCGCCGGGCTCGCTCCAGAGCCGGGTCGCGGTGGTCTCCAGCATCATGCCCATGGAGGCCGAGACCGGCTTGAGCCGCTGGAAGTCCGTCCAGCTCAGCACCCCGGGATTGAGGTGCGGCAGCAGACCGGTCTCCTCCAGGATGCGGATGGACATCGCCCTGACGTAGGCGATGGTGTCGTCGTAGCCGTGCGCGTCCAGCCACTCGCGGGCCTCGGGCCAGCGGTCCTCGGGCTTGTCCCCGAGGGTGATCAGCGCTTCCTTGCACCCCAGTTCGGCCCCGCGCCGGGCCACCTCCAGCACCTCGTCGGGCGACATGAACATCCCGTGGCTGCGCCCGGGGAGCTCCCGCGCCGTGCCCTGCGCGGCCCGGCGCAGCTTGCCGGGGACGGTGGCGAAGGTGCAGTAGTGGCACTTGTCGCGGCAGAGCCGGGTGAGCGGGATGAACACGCTCTTGGAGTAGGTGATGACGCCGGGCCGGCCCGCCGTCGCGAGGCCCGCGTCGCGCACCCGGGCCGCACTCGCGCAGAGGTCCGTCAGGTCCGCGCCTCTGGCCCGGAGCAGCACCGCAGCCTCTGCCGCGTCCAGCGCGACACCGTCCCGGGCACGGCGCAGGGCGCGCCGCATCGCGTTCGCAGTCGGGGTGAAGGTTGCGTCCATGGCGCGACCCTACGCCAGTTCCGGTACCTCCGGAGGAGGTGACCCTGAGGGCCTGTCAGGGTCGTCTGCGCCGGGAGACCGACCCCGATCTGGCCCTGCAGAGCGATGACTCGGACGCCCCGGGGCCGTGTAATGGAGCGGACAGGCAGTCGGTCACGGTTACGGAGGGGTTGGACGCTATGACGGACGACACGACGACTGAACGACACCCGGGCGGCGGCGTGCCCTACCGCTCGGGCCGGCGCACCGCGGTGCGGGTGGCGGTGCCGCTGGCGGTGGCGGGCACGATCGCCGCGGGCATCGGGCTGGTGCCCGCGCTGGCGGACGACGCCCCGCCGAACCTGCCCGCGCTGACGGCGGAGCAGGTGGTGGCGAAGGCGCTCGGCTCGCAGGCCCAGACGCTCTCGGGGACGGTCTCGGTCTCCGCGGACCTCGGGGTGCCCAGCCAGCTGTTCTCGGCCGCGGGCGGCGGACTCGGCTCCGGCGGCGCCGGCCGGGGCTCCTCGGCCGCGCCGGAGGCCAAGCTGGCCGGCCTGCTCGGCGGGGACCACACCCTGCGGGTCGCGGTGGACGGTCCGGACCGCCAGCGCGTCGGCCTGATCGAGAACCTCTCCGAGTACGAGCTGGTGCACAACGGCGACCAGGTCTGGGCCTGGGACAGCTCCACCAACGAGGCCGTGCACCTGACGGCCCCGCAGGGCGCCCGGCCCGAGGGCCACCGGGGCGGGGCGCCGCTCACCGGGGTGCCGACCACGCCGGCCGAGGCGGCCAAGGAGTTCCTCGCGGCGGGCGCGGGCACCACCGCCGTCACCGTCGACGGCACGGCGAACGTCGCCGGGCAGAAGGCGTACCAGCTCAGCGTGAAGCCCACCCAGTCCGGCTCCACCATCGGCGAGGTGCGGATCGCGGTGGCCGCCGACAACGGCGTGCCGCTCGCGGTGGTGGTCAAGGGGACGGACGGCTCCGCCGTGCTGGACGTCCACTTCAAGGACGTCTCCTTCGCCAGGCCGACCGCCAAGTCCTTCGAGTTCTCGGCCCCCAAGGGCGCCAAGGTGACGGAGCAGCGGGCGGAGGCCGGCGGCGAGGGCCGGCAGGCGCCCGGCGGCGCGCCGGAGCAGGCGGGCGCCGACGGCCTGAACGTCGTCGGCGAGGGCTGGACGACGGTGCTGAGCACCCGGCTGCCCGGCGGCGACGCCGCCCCGGCACCGGCGGAGTCCGGCAAGCAGGGCCGGCACGGGGGCGAGGGCCGGGCGCCGGGCCAGAGCGTGCAGGGCCTGGTCAAGTCTCTCGGCAAGCCCGTCCAGGGCGGCAGCCTGATCAGCACCAAGGTGCTGAACGTGCTGGTCACGGATGACGGCCGGGTGTTCGCCGGTGCGGTGACGCTGCCGGTGCTGCAGAGTGCGGCCGGGGTGAAGTAATGACCCGGGCTCCTGTGACGGGGGACGTTACGGAGCCGGCCGGGGGCCGGGGCGCCGAGGTGCGCCCGGCCCCCGTGGCCGTACCCGCCGTCGCCCCGTCCACTGCTCCCGCCACCGGCGACGGCCGGTCCGGGTCCGCCGCTCCCTCCGGGTCCGCCGATCCGTCCTGGTCCGCCGATCCGTCCTGGTCCCCGTCCGATGCCGTGATCAGCACCCGGGGGCTGACCAAGCGGTTCCGGGGCGGGCAGCTCGCCGTGGACGGGCTGGACCTGACCGTCCCCCGCGGTTCGGTCTTCGGCTTCCTCGGGCCCAACGGCTCCGGCAAGACCACCACCATCCGCATGCTGATGGGCCTGATCGCGCCCACCTCGGGGGTGGCCACCGTGCTCGGCGCGTCGATGCCGCAGTCCGTCACCGCGGTGCTGCCGCGGGTCGGCGCGCTGATCGAGGGCCCGGCGCTGTACGGCTTCCTCTCCGGCCGGGACAACCTGGCCCGGTTTGACGCGGCCGATCCGACCGCCGACCCGCGCACCCGCCGGCAGCGGGTCACCGAAGCGCTGGACCGGGTGGGGCTGACCGCCGCGGCCGGAAAGAAGGCGCGGGCGTACTCGCTCGGCATGAAGCAGCGGCTCGGCCTGGCCTCGGCCCTGCTCCAGCCGCGCGAGCTGCTGGTACTGGACGAGCCGACCAACGGCCTCGACCCGCAGGGCATGCGGGAGATCCGGGCGCTGATCCGGGAGGTCGCGGCCGAGGGAACGACGGTCTTCCTCTCCTCCCACCTGCTGGACGAGATCGAGCAGGTCTGCACGCACGCCGCGGTGATGTCGCGCGGCCGGCTGCTGGTGCAGGGCACCGTGGCCGAGCTGGCCGCCCGGGCCCAGGGGCGGCTGGTGGTCCGCACCCCCGACGTGGCGCTGGCCGCCGGGGTGCTGGCGGCGCACCGGGTCCGCGACGTGCTGCCGGGCGAGGACCGGGTCGAGGGGGCGCCGGACGCGCTCGCCGAGGACGGCCTGCCGGAACTCTGCGCCGCGCTGGTCGCGGCCGGGGTGCGGGTGCGGAGCTTCGGAGTGGAGCGCGGCACGTTGGAGGACGCCTTCGTGGCGCTGACCGGGGAGGGCTTCGATGTCGCGGGCTGAGGCTCCGGCCGTACCGGGGACGGTGGGGACAGCGGGGACAGCGGGTGCGGTGGGTACGCCGGGCCTGCCGGGTGTTCCCCGGGTGACCGGGCGCCGGGCACAGACGACGGCCGGGTTCCTGGCGCTGTTCCGCAGCGAGTTGCTGCTGACCTTCCGCCGGATGCGGACGATCGTGCTGCTGGGGATCCTCGCGGTGCTGCCGGTCCTGATCGGTGTGGTGGTCAGGATCGAGACCGACGGGTCGCAGGGCGGCGGGGGCCCGGCCTTCATCGCGCAGGTGACGCAGAACGGCCTCTTCCTGGTCTTCACCTCGCTCGCGGTGGCCCTGCCGATCTTCCTGCCGATGACGGTCGGGGTGGTCGCCGGCGACTCGGTGGCCGGCGAGGCGGCCGGCGGCACCCTGCGCTACCTGCTGGTCGCGCCGGCCGGGCGGACCAGGCTGCTGGCCGCCAAGTTCACGGCCGGTCTGGCGTTCTGCCTGGCGGCGACGGCGACGGTCGCACTGGCGGCGCTCGCCACCGGCGCCGCGCTGTTCCCGCTCGGGGAGGTCACGCTGATCTCCGGGGAGACCATCGGCCTCGGCCCGGCGCTGCTGCGGGCGGTGCTGGTGGCGCTGGTCGTGGCCGCCTCGCTGTCCGGACTGGTCGCGATCGGGCTCTTCATCTCGACGCTCACCGGCAGCGGCATCGCGGCGATGGCCGCCACCGTCAGCCTGGTGATCACCGTCCAGATCCTCGACAGCTTCCCCCAGCTGCACGCGATCCAGCCGTTCCTCTTCACCCACCACTGGCTGAGCTTCGGGGACCTGCTGCGCGAACCGATGTACTGGGACGGCGTGCTGGAGAACCTCGGACTGCAGGCCGCGTACGTCGCCGTCTTCGGCTCGGCCGCGTGGTCGCGCTTCACCAGCCGGGACATCACCGCGTAGCGGGCCGGCGGGGGCCGGGGCCGCCCCGCCGGCCGGCCCGCTACGCGCGCCCCCGTCAGCGGGTGGGCGCCGGGGCCGCGTCGAGGGGCGGGGTGGGTGCGGTGGCCGGGCTGGACGTGGTGGCCGGGGCGGCCGGGGCGCCGGCCGGGCCCAGGGCGTCGGCCGGGACGGCGTCGGCCGACCGGGCCAGGACGGCGGCCCGCTCCGCCCGATCGGTCCGCACCCGGCGCAGCGCGTCCCAGGTCAGCAGCGCCAGCGCGGCCCAGACCAGCGAGAAGCCGGCCCAGCGGGCGGGCGGCATGGACTCGTGGAACACCGTGACACCGATCAGGAACTGGAACAACGGCGCCAGGTACTGCAGCAGCCCGAGCACGGTGAGCGGCACCCGGACCGCCGCCGCGCCGAAGCAGAGCAGCGGGATCGCGGTGATCACCCCGCTGAGCATCAGCAGCCCGGAGTGCCCCCAGCCGAACGACCCCGCCACGGTGTGCCCGAAGGTGCCGCGGCCGACGAGCCCCAGGTAGACCAGGTACCCGAGGGCGAACGGGAACATGAAGGCGCTCTCGGCGGCCAGGCTCTCCAGCCCGCTCAGCCCGACCGTCTTCTTGAGCAGCCCGTACGTCCCGAAGGAGAAGGCCAGGGTCAGCGCGATCCAGGGCAGCCGTCCGTAGCCGACGGTCAGCACCGCCACCGCGAGGGCGCCGATGCCGACGGCAGCCCACTGCGCGGGCCGCAGCCGCTCCTTGAGCACCACCACGCCGAAGGCGATGGTGACCAGCGGGTTGATGAAGTAGCCGAGGCTGGTCTCGACGACGTGCCCGGCGTTGACCCCCCAGATGTAGACGCCCCAGTTGACCGAGATCACGGCGGCGGCCCCGCCCAGCATGGCGAGCTGGCGGGGCTGGCGCAGCAGCGGGCGTATCCACCCCCAGTGCCGCTGGGCGAGCAGCAGTACGACGACGGCGACCAGTGACCAGACCATCCGGTTGGCGAGGATGTCGTCGGCGGCGGCCGGCTCCAGCAGCGGCCAGAACAACGGGAAGAGCCCCCACATCCCGTACGCCGCCAGGCCGTACCAAAGGCCCCGGCCGGCCTCCTGCTGGGTTGTCTCCGCCATCGACGGCCTGCCCTCCGCGCGCACCAATGTCGTGCCGACGGTAGCGGGCGCGGGGGCCGGCTGTCATCTCCGTATTCGCATTTTGCTCATGACATGAGACGCCGCCCGACCGACCTGCGGTTTCGCGGTCGACCCGGGCGGCGCCCCGTGCGTCAGGCGCCCAGCGCCGTGCGCACGCTCTCCGCCAGCGGGACGGTCGGACGGCCGATCAGCCGGGCCAGGTCACCCGGGGTGCCGGCCAGTTCGCCACGCGCGATACCGGCGTCCACGTCCACCAGGACGTCGGCGAAACCCTCCGGCAGGCCCGCGCCGACCAGGACCGCGCGGTGCTCGGCCGGGGTCACCTCGCGGTGCTCGACGGGTCGGCCCGAGACCCGCGCCAGCTCGGCGGCCAGCTCCGGCAGGCTCCACGCGACGTCACCGCTGAGCTCGTACACGGTGTCCGCGTGACCGCCCTCGTGCCCCGCACCGAGCAGCACCGCGACCGCCGCGGCGGCGTAGTCCGCACGCGGGGCGGTGGCCACCCGCCCCTGCCCGGCGCTGCCGATCACCACACCGCGCGCCACCGTGCCGGCGGCGTCGCCCAGGTAGTTCTCGGTGTACCAGCCGTTGCGGAGGAACGAGAAGGGCAGCCCGGACTCCCGGATCGCCGCCTCGGTGGCCTTGTGCTCGTCCGCCAGCCGGAAGGTGGCCGCGCCGGGCGCACTGGTGTACGCGAGCAGCGCGACGCCGGCGGCGCGCGCCGCCTCGATCACGGCGGTGTGCTGCGGGATGCGGCGGCCGACCTCGCTGCCCGAGATGAACAGCACCCGGTCGCCGGCCGCGAAGGAGCCCGCCAGGCTCTCCGGACGGTCGTAGTCGGCCACCCGGACGGTCACGCCGCGGGCGGCGAGGTCGGCGGCCTTCTCGGCGGAGCGGACGACCACCGCCACCTCGCCGGCGGGGACCTCGGCCAGCAGGCCCTCGACGACCAGCCGGCCGAGCTGTCCGGTGGCACCGGTGACGACGTACATGTTGCTGCTCCCTGGGTCGGGTCAGGTCGGTTCGGTCCGGGCCGTTGCCCGTTGAACTCGCGGTCGGACGGCCGATTCATCTCGGCCTCGACACTCACCCTAGGAGGGGCACTTACTTCTCGAAAGTACGCACTTCAAAGTAGGGTACTGACATGCAGGTAATGACATGCAGGTAATGACCCAGGGCGCCGCCCCTGCTGCCCCCGCCGCTTCCGACGCCGCCGCCCCCTCCACGGCCCGGCCGGCCGTGCCGCTCGGCGAGCTGCCGCCGCCGGACGTCTACGACCGCATGTGCCCCTCCCGCGGCGTGCTGGAGCACGTCACCAGCCGGTGGGGCGTCCTGGTGCTTGCGGCGCTGGACGAACGCGGCTACCGGTTCAGCGAGCTGCGCCGACGGGTGTCCGGGGTGAGCGAGAAGATGCTCGCGCAGACCCTGCAGACCCTGGAGCGCGACGGCTTCGTCCTCCGCGAGGCCCATCCGGTGATCCCGCCACGGGTGGACTACAGCCTCACCCCGCTCGGCCGGGAGGCCGCCCACCTGGTGGCGGCCCTCGCCCGCTGGTCCGAGCAGCGCGTCCCCGTCGTCCAGGAGGCCCGCGCCGGGTACGACGCCCGCCCGCGCTGAGGCGGGGCGGGCTCCGGGGGTCGGGAGGGCGGGGCCGGCGCGTTTTATGTCGGTCGGTCTACATATGTCGATCGGTCTACAGAGACGGGCCTCAAGGGGTGTTTCTGTAGACCGGTCTAGCGATTCCGGGCCCGCAAAGCTGGCGAATATGCAGACCGGTCTACCTAAGGTGTCCAGAATCAACCGACCGGTCTACAGATTCGCGGCCCCGCCGGGTGGCTACCGCTCCGCGATCAGCGCCGCGAACCCGTCCAGCACTCGGGCCAGGCCGAAGGCGTACGCGTGGTCCGCGCTGTACGCGCCGCCGTGCACCTCGCCGGCGGCCGCACCGACACGGGCGGCGACCGGGTACCGCTCGGCGTCGAAGACCCGGGCCAGCAGGTCCGCGTTGGCCGCCCACCACTGCTCGTCGGTCATCGCACTGTCCTGCTGCGCGGCGCGGTCGTCGGCACCCATCCGGGCACAGGTCTGGACGAAACCCAGCAGGTGGGTGAGCGCGGCGTCCAGCTCCACGTCCGGCAGCCCGGTGCCCTCCAGGGCGCACAACTCGTACTCGTACTTGGCCATCAGCCCCGGCCCCAGCGGCGGACGGCTGGTCGAGATGCTCGCCACCCAGGGGTGGGCGCGGTAGAGCGCGCGGTTGTCGTCCGCGACCGCGGCCACCCTGGCCCGCCAGCCACCGTCGGAGGGGGCGCTGCGCGGCATGGTCGCGTAGACGGTGTCCAGCATCAGGTCGAGCAGCTCGGCCTTGCCGGGGACGTACGTGTAGAGCGCCATCGGGGAGACGCCCAGCTCCTGCGCCACCCGCCGCATCGTCACCGCGTCCACGCCGTCGGCGTCGGCCAGCGCGATCGCCACGGCCGCGATCTCCGCGGGCGACTTCGCCTGCCGGGGACCACGACGGCCCGGCTTCTCCTCGGTCGACACGCCCCAGAGCAGTGCCAGCGTCCGCGCCGGGTCCCCCGCACTGCTGCGTTCACTCGCCATGGGGGAATCCTTTCACGCGCCCGCCCGGACAGGGCCTGCCGGGCGTACCGCCGGAGCGCACCGGGAGGAGAACAGCGGCACGTCCGGACTGCGGGGCCGGGCGGGCCCCCGGCGGGCACCGTCGGGCAAGCCCTAGGGTCGACCCATGACCGACCGCGCCCCCGAGCCACTCCCCGGCACCGACTCGGCAGAGGTCGTCCGCTCCCGAGTCACCTGCCGCCGCTGCCACCGCCCGCTGCACGACCCGGAATCCCGCATCCTGCGGCTGGGCCCGGAGTGCCGGGACCCGACCGAACGGGTCGCCCGCCACGAGGTCGACCAGGACCCGTTGCCCGGCTTCGGCCCGTCCCGGTGACCGACCGCATCGGCCGGAACCGCAACACCCGGCTCCATCTCCACCCCGCAGGGTTCCGGCTCCGCCTCCTGAGGTGACGCAGGGGCGCTAACGCGCGGAGCAGGAAGTCGGACCGGCCGACTTCCCACTCCGGCCCGGGGCCGGCCGAGGGCACCGGCCCCAGCCGGAACACACCACGAACGAGCCGCCCCAGTCACCACAGCCCGAGGCGACGCAGGGGCAATGGGTCGCGGAGCAGGAAGTCGGACCGGCCGACTTCCCACTCCGGCCCGGGGCCTTCCGGGCCGGCCGTCACCAGCTCGGTGCGCTCCCGTCGCACGTGGCGCCCGGGCAGCCGGCGGCGTAGAGCTGAGTCACGCCGATCGCCAGCAGGTACCGGTGGTTCGCGTAGGCCTTCGCCTGAAGTGCCTCGGCGTCCACGCGCCGCCAGTCCTGGTACACGACCCGCTCGGACTCATCGTCCGTGTAGGGCTTCGCGTCCGGCCCGCGCAGGGTTGACGAGTCGTCCCAACTGCCCCTGATCCTGGGCAGACCCTTGCCGTCCGTGACCGCGACGGTCAGGGTGACGGAGTTCTGCCCGGCGCCGCGCGTGTGGTCGACGGCGACCGAGTTCGGCCGGGCCAGTGCCTCGGCCGTCTGCTCGGCCGAGGCGTCGCCACCCGGGCTGTGCTGGTAGTGCAGCTCCCGCACCAAGTCCCTGCCGCCGCTGCGCGGCTCCCAGCCGACGCCGGCCAGCGCCCGGTCCAGCTCGGCCAGCCGGGGCTCGATCTCACCGTCGAACGCGGCGTACAGCACCGTCGTCCGCCGGCACATCACCCCCGACCACACCGGCTTGCTGCCGAAGCTGCCGGAGGCGGCCCGGGCCTCGCACAGGTCGGCGACCGAGCTGTCCAGCGCCTCCGCCCAGGGCGCGGCCGCCCGGACCAGCCCGGTCTGCTCGTCGGCGAACGCCACCGCCCGGTCGTGGGCCGCACGCGTGTCGGCGGCCCGGGCGAGCGCGCTCGCGTCCGGCGCGGGGGGCACGGTGGTGAGGTCGTGCAGTTGCCAGAGGACGACCGCGACGAGGATCACCGCCCCGGCCACGACCACGCCCGACAACGTCAGCAAGACCCGCCGTACCCCGGCCCAGGCCGATCCGCCCCCCGTACTCATGGCCACCACCGTAGCCAGGCGCGTGGGCGGGGCGTCCGGTCGAGACGCCTCCGAGACGCCTCCGCAACGGGCCCGACACCCGCCGCGTCCCTCCGTCAGGGCCGGTTCAGCGCCTTGCGGTTCGGCAGCCGGGCGGCCGGGCGCAAGGGGCGCTTCTGTACCGGCTCGTCGACAACTCCGACGCGGTCACGTCACATCCGGGCCGAGCCGCGCCGAAGCCATGGCCCCCGACCCCCGGCCCCGCTATCAAGATCTCAGCAGGGCCGCCGCCTGACGGCCCGGAACACGGGGGAACCTCCTATGAACGGCATCCACACCCGCAAGCGCATGTGGACGCTCGTCGGTCTCGCGGCGGTCGGCGCCCTGACCCTCACCGCCTGCAACGACGACCCGGCGGCCGACACGGCGAGCAGCACTCCGCCACCGGCCGCCGCGCCGACGACCCCGGCCGCCAGCGCGAGCACGCCGGCCGCGGCCAGCCCGTCCGGTGCCGCCACCGGCACACCCACCACCGCGCCCACCACCGCGCCCGCAGCCGCTCCCGCCACCGGCGGCGGTACCGACGCCGCCCCCGGGCAGACCTTCAAGATCGGCCAGCCCGCCCAGGTGCAGTTCACCTCCGGCAGCACCAAGGGCGTCATCGCCCTGTCGGTCACCACGATCGAGGCCGGCGACCCGGCGGACCTGGCCGCGCTCAAGCTCGGCGACAAGGCCAAGGGGCTCGTCCCGTACTACGTGCGGTACTCGATCACCAACACCGGCACCACGGACCTGGCCTACACCAGCGTGGACCACGTCAAGGGCCTCCTGCCGGACGGCAGCGAGGCACAGGAACTGATGATCATCGGCGGCTTCGCCAAGTGTGCGAACCCCTCGCTGCCGAAGGGCTTCACCAACGGCCAGACCGCCCAGGGCTGCGCCGTCGCCCTCGCCCCGGCGGCCACCAAGGTCTCGGGCGCCGAATACTGGGGCGCGCCCTACAGCCTGGGCAGGGGCGCCATCTTCTGGAAGTAGTGGTGCGAGGTGCGGTCGCCGGGCCGGTCCCACCGGCCCGGCGCCCGCACCCACCGCTCCGACCGCACCAGCCGCGGCCGCACGCCGACCCCCCGAGGTACCGTCCCCTCATGAACGAGCCCCACCGCCCGACGCCCCGCCAGGACCCCGCGGCCCCGCGTGCCGTCCGCTCCGTTCGGGCCCGGTACGCCCGGAACTACCCGCTGCGGGTCGCCGCACTGTTCGCGGGGGTCGCCCGTGACGGGCTCCTCGCCGCCTTCAAGGCCTTCGCCAAGTCGTCCCGCCGCTCCGACCCGGGCGCCTCCGACTCCTGAAGCCCCGTCGCGCCCCGCCGCGCCCCGCCCCGTCCCGCCGCACCCCCACCCCCCAGCCCCCGACCCCCGGCCCCACTCGGGGTCAGCCCTCGGCCGGCACTCCGACGGGCAGCAGGCCGCGCTCCCCGAAGACCTTCTTGGCGACGAACGTCGCGTTGAGGGCGCGGGGCATCCCGCAGTAGACGGCCGAGTGCAACAGCGCCTCGACGATCTCCTCCCGACCGAGCCCGACGTTGAGGGCCGCGTTGATGTGCACCTCCAGCTGGGGCTCGCAGCCGCCGAGCGCGGTGAGCATGCCGAGGGTCACCAGCTGCCGGTCGCGCGGCGCCAGGCCCGGCCGGTCGTAGATGTCACCGAAGGCCCAGGCGACGACCTGGTGGCCGAGCTCCGGCGAGACGTCCGCCAGCGCCTCGATGACCTTCTGGCCGCTCTCGCCGTCGATCCGGGCCAGGACGCCCATGCCGTGGTCGAAGCGCTCCTGCCGGACAGCCGCGGTGGCGGCGGCAATGGTGGAGGCGGTGGCGATGGCGTTCGTCATGGGTGATCCGTTTCTGCCGTCGGGACGGCCGCAATCAGGGATGGGCGATCGGGCTTCCGGCCCCGGGAGGAGTCCTCCCCGGCCGACATGACGACGGTATGAGTTGGAGTTCACTCCAACACAAGCCCCGATCCCGCGCACTCCCCGCCCACTCCCCCTCGCAGACCCCTGGCGCAATACTCCGTACTATGTATAGTGTACTGCGTACGGGATAATCGCCGACGAAAGGGCACTCCTCCATGCAGATCACCGGCGCCGCCGTCTCACTCACCGTCGAGGACGTCACCGCCTCCGCCGCCTTCCTGCAGCAGCACTTCGGGTTCGCCGAGCAGATGGCGGCCGACGGGTTCGCCTCGCTCGGGCGCCCGGACTCCGGGATGAACGTCGTCTACCTGCGCCGCGGCCTCGACGTGCTGCCCGAGGGCTTCCGGGACCAGCACGCCGCCGGGCTGATCCTGGCGTTCACCGTGGCGGACGTGGCGGCCGAGGAGGCCCGCCTGCGGGCCGCCGGCGTGGAGATCACCATGCCGCTGCGCGACGAGCCGTGGGGCGAGCGGCTGTTCCAGGTCACCGACCCGAACGGGGTGGTCATCCAGCTGGTCGAGTGGGTCCAGCAGTAGGAGTCCGGCGACAGGAACCGGACGTCCGCGACGACACCCCGGCCGACGGCCGGGCGACGGACGCCGGGTCGCCCTGGAGCCCGATCCAGTAGCGGCGAACGGCACCGAACTTGGTGTCCTGGACGCTTTCGAGAACACCTCCCCGGCCCTCGATGGTCCGGACCGAGGCGATGTTGTCCACCGCGCAGGCGACCAGGACGCGGTCCAGGCCGACCGTGCGGGCTTCGTCGAGCATCCGGCCCAACGCCCACGCCGCCAGTCCGCGGCGGCGGGCGGAGGGCCGGATGCCGTAGCCGATGTGGCCGAAGTACGGGACGAAGCCGTGCACTCCGTACCGCAGGACGATGCCGCCCAGGACCCGGCCGTCCTCCACGATCCAGCGGTAGCGGAAGGCCAGTGCCCCGGCCTCGGCCGGGTGCGACGGCGCCTCCTCGGCGGCCAGCCGGGAGATCCAGGCGGCGAAGCCGGCCGGGGAGTCGACCTCGTCGCCCGGCGTGAGCCCGAAGCCGTCCTCATGGCTCCCCGGGCCCCATTCCTTGTGCGCCTCAAGCCAGTTGGCGTGCAGACGGGTGGTCGGTGCGATCAGTTCGGCCATACCCGGACGATACCCAGCCGCACCGGACCACGGACCGGCCGACCTCCCCCCGACCGACCTCCCCCCGACCCACCGGGCGCTCACGAACCCGGGTGCTCACCGGCGGCGGACGCTCACACCGCCGAGCAGGCCCCAGGCCCCCACGTGCACGGTCGGACCGCCGAGTTCGGTACGGCCGTCGTCGCGGACGCCGCCGAGGCGCAGACCGCCGACCACCACGCGCACGTTCGGGCGGACCTTCAGCTTCACCCCGCCGATCAGGCTCAGCTTGGTGATCCGGAGCTCGGCGCCGTCGGGGATCTCCACATCCGTCAGGTCGATGTCCGCACCGCCGATCAGCGAGGCGGTCACGGTGCGGCGGGGGACCTCCCGGCCCGCCAGCCGGGTGCCGCCGATGATGCTCACGTGGACGTCGGTCCGGGTGTCAACGAGCTTCGTGTTCGTCATGGCAAGAACGGTAGGACCGGGCGGCCGTCGGCCCGTAGTGCCCGGGGGCAGCTCTTCGGGGTGACACCTGTCATATCGACCCGGCGGTGGCCCCCGGCGGGAGGGATCGCTCCCGCCGGGGCGCCGTCGTCCGCCCGGCGGCGGTCAGTCGACCGTCCAGGTGTCGCTGCCGGCCAGCAGGCCGGCCAGGTCGCCGGTACCGCGCTGCGCCACGGCGGTGGTCAGCTGGGCGGCCATCAGCTCGTCGTAGACCGGCCGGCGGACGCTGCGCAGGACTCCGATCGGGGTGTGGTGCAGGGTGTCGGCGTCGGCGATCCGGGAGAGCGCGAACGCCGCCGCGGAGCCTGCGGCGTGGGCGTCGTGGACCACCACCGAGGCCTCGTTGTCGGCCGTGACGGTGTCGACGTACAGCTCGCCGTCGGCGTCCCGGAAGACGCCCTGCGCCCCGTCGGCGCCGAAGCGGATCGGCTGGCCGTGCTCCAGGCGGATCAGGGCCTCGTCCCGGGTGCCGGACTCCTTCAGGATCTCGAAGGCGCCGTCGTTGAAGATGTTGCAGTTCTGGTAGATCTCCACCAGCGCGGTGCCCTCGTGCTCCGCCGCCGCCCGCAGCACGGACTGGAGGTGCTGGCGGTCGGAGTCGATGGTCCGGGCGACGAAGGTGGCCTCCGCGCCGATGGCCAGCGAGAGCGGGTTGAAGGGCGCGTCCAGTGAGCCCATCGGCGTGGACTTGGTGATCTTGCCGACCTCGCTGGTCGGCGAGTACTGGCCCTTGGTGAGGCCGTAGATCCGGTTGTTGAACAGCAGGATCTTCAGATTGACGTTCCGCCGTAGCGCGTGGATCAGATGGTTGCCGCCGATCGAGAGGGCGTCGCCGTCACCCGTCACCACCCAGACGCTCAGGTCCTGCCGGGAGGACGCCAGCCCGGTGGCGATGGCCGGTGCGCGCCCGTGGATCGAGTGCACGCCATAGGTATTCATGTAGTACGGGAAACGGGAGGAGCATCCGATGCCGGAGACGAAGACGGTGTTCTCCCGCTTGATCCCCAGCTCCGGCATGAAGGCCTGCACCGCCGCCAGGATCGCGTAGTCCCCGCAGCCGGGACACCAGCGGACCTCCTGGTCGGTCTTGAACTCCTTGGCGGTCTGGGGCCCTTCGGCCTTCGGCACCAGCTTCAAGGAGGGGAACTTCTCGCTCATCGGTTGTCCTCCTCGTTCGCCGAAGCAGCACCCGAAGCAGCATCCGAGGCAGCCCCCGAAGCAGCCCCCGCCTCGTCCAGGCTGCCGATCGCCGCCCACAGCACGTCCGCCAACTGGGCCGCCTTGAAAGGCAGTCCACGCACCTGGTTGTAGGACTGCGCGTCCACCAGGTACTTGGCCCGCAGCAGCAGCGCCAGCTGCCCGAGGTTCATCTCGGGAACGATGACCTTGTCGTAACCCTTCAGCACCGCACCGAGATTGGCCGGAAACGGATTGAGGTTGCGCAGGTGCGCCTGGGCGACCTGCCCCCCGTCGGCCCGGACCCGGCGGACGGCGGCGGTGATCGGCCCGTACGTCGACCCCCAGCCGAGGACCAGGACCCGTGCCTCGCCGCCGGGGTCGTCGACCTCCAGCGCCGGCACCGCGATGCCGTCCACCTTCGCCTGGCGGGTGCGGACCATGAAGTCGTGGTTGGCGGGGTCGTAGGAGATGTTCCCCGTGCCGTCCTGCTTCTCGATCCCGCCGATCCGGTGCTCCAGGCCCGGCGTGCCGGGCACCGCCCAGGGGCGGGCCAGCGTCTGCGGGTCGCGCTGGTAGGGCCAGAACGCGCCGTCCTCGCGGTTCGGGCGGGTCGCGAAGTCCGGGGTGATCTCGGGCAGTTCGCCGACCTCGGGGATCCGCCAGGGTTCGGACCCGTTGGCCAGGTAGCCGTCCGACAGCAGGAACACCGGGGTGCGGTAGGTGACGGCGATCCGGGCCGCCTCCAGGGCCGCGTCGAAGCACTCGGCCGGGGTCGCCGGGGCGACGATCGGCACCGGCGCCTCGCCGTTGCGGCCGAACATCGCCTGCAGCAGGTCCGCCTGCTCGGTCTTGGTCGGCAGGCCGGTGGACGGACCGCCGCGCTGGATGTCGACCACCAGCAGGGGCAGTTCGAGCGAGACGGCCAGGCCGATGGTCTCGCTCTTCAGGGCCACGCCCGGGCCGGAGGTGGTGGTCACGCCCAGCGCGCCGCCGAACGAGGCACCGAGCGCCGCGCCGATGCCGGCGATCTCGTCCTCCGCCTGGAAGGTCCGTACGTCGAAGTTCTTGTGTCTGCTCAGCTCGTGCAGGATGTCCGAGGCCGGGGTGATCGGGTACGAGCCGAGGTAGAGCGGCAGCCCGGAGCGCTCGGAGGCGGCGATCAGTCCGTACGACAGGGCGAGGTTGCCGGAGATGTTGCGGTAGCGGCCCGGTGGCAGCTGGGCCGGCGGCACCTCGTACGAGACGGCGAAGGACTCCGTGGTCTCCCCGAAGTTCCAGCCCGCCCGGAAGGCGCTGATGTTGGCCTCGGCGATCAGCGGCTTCTTGGCGAACTTGGTACGCAGGAAGGACTCGGTGCCGTGGGTGGGCCGGTGGTACATCCAGGAGAGCAGGCCCAGCGCGAACATGTTCTTGGCGCGCTCGGCGTCCTTGCGGGTCAGCCCGCTGTCCTTGAGCGCCTCCAGGGTCAGCGTGGTCAGCGGCACCTTGTGCAGGTGGTAGGCCTCCAGCGAGCCGTCCCCCAGCGGGTCGGCCGGGTAGCCGACCTTGGCCAGGGCGCGCTTGGTGAACTCGTCGGTGTTGACGATGATCTCCGCGCCGCGCGGCAGGTCCGGCACGTTGGCCTTCAGGGCGGCCGGGTTCATCGCCACCAGGACGTTGGGCGCGTCCCCCGGGGTCAGGATGTCGTGGTCGGCGAAGTGGAGCTGGAAGGACGAGACCCCCGGGAGCGTGCCGGCGGGGGCCCGGATCTCGGCCGGGAAGTTGGGCAGGGTGGAGAGGTCGTTGCCGAAGGACGCCGTCTCCGAGGTGAAGCGGTCACCGGTGAGCTGCATGCCGTCGCCGGAGTCCCCGGCGAAGCGGATGATCACCCGGTCCAATCTGCGGATCGGCTTGGCTCGCCTGGGCTGCGGACCGGCCGGCACGGCGGGGCCGGAGCGGCCCTCACCGGGCCCGGAGCGGCCCTCATCGCCGTCCGGACCGTCCACCGCTTCTGACTGATCGACCTGACTGGTCACTGCCGCGGACCTCCTCGTGGGCACCAGCCGCGGGCGTGAGCCGTGTGCCCCGTCCGCCTGGTGCACCTCTCGCATCCTATGCGGGTAAGGATTGCCTTGGACGGAACTACCCGATGCGGCGGGAAATCACCGCCGGATGTCACGGAAACACGGTAGGTGGCCGGCCGGACACCGGCGGGAACGCCCCTGCTCGGGCGCCCGGACGGGCTTCGCGCGCCCCCGCCCCCGCGTGTCGCGGACAGGGACGCCCACGCGGGCCGGAGGCCGTCCGGCGGGCCGGAGACCGCCCGCGCCCCGCTGTCACCCCCGCCGTCGGCCCGCGGGCGGCCCCGCTACGAGTTCAGGTAGGTGAGCACCGCGAGCACCCGCCGGTGGTCCTCGGAGCTCTGGGCCAGGCCCAGCTTGAGGAAGATGTTGCTGACGTGCTTCTCCACCGCGCCGTCCGAGACCACCAGCTGCTTGGCCACCGCCGCGTTGGTCCGGCCCTCCGCCATCAGCCCGAGCACCTCGCGCTCGCGCGGGGTCAGCCCGGCCAGCACGTCGCCCTTGCGGCTGCGGCTGAGCAGCTGCTGGACGACCTCGGGGTCCAGCGCGGTGCCGCCCCCGGCCACCCGCACCACGGCGTCGACGAACTCCCGGACCTCGGCCACCCGGTCCTTCAGCAGGTACCCGACGCCCCGGGTGGAGCCGGCCAGCAGCTCGGAGGCGTAGCGCTCCTCGACGTACTGCGACAGCACCAGGACACCCACCTCGGGGTAGAGGCCGCGCAGCGTGACGCAGGCGCGCACCCCCTCGTCGGTGTGGGTCGGGGGCATCCGGACGTCGGCGACCACCACGTCGGGCAGGGCGCCGGCGCCGGCCAGGTCGTGGACGGCCTTCAGCAGCGCCTCGCCGTCGCCGACCCCCGCCACGACCTCCAGACCGCGGTCGGTCAGCAGCCTGGTCAGGCCCTCCCGAAGCAGGACGGAGTCCTCGGCGATGACGACGCGAAGCATGGTGGCCTTCCGGTTGGCGGCGCTGCGGACGGTGCTGACGAGGTCAGTCTTCCCTATCCGCGGACGCCCCGGTCCGCGGGGCGGAGAATCCCGCCGGCCGCGGTCGCCGACCGCCGGGCGGGTGCGCCCGGCCGGTCGGAGCAGGGCCCCGGACGGCCGGACACAGGCGGCGGACGGCCGGTCACCTCCGGTGCCCGACCGGGCACATGCGGCGGGCCGCCGGTCACATGGTGCGGATGGCCACCGCGTCGCACAGGCCCTGGAGGGCCGCCTTGGCCGCGCTGTCGGGCAGCGGGTCGAGCAGCGCGCGGGCCTCCTCAGCGTGCCGCAGGGTCTCCCGGCGGGCGCGCTCCAGTGCCGGGTGGCGGCGGAGCAGGCGCAGCGCCTCGGCGTGCAGGTCGTCGTCGGCGAGGTCGCTCTCGACCAGCTCGCGCAGCCGCAGGTCGGCCGGGTCGGACTCGTCGACCGGCATCTGCCGGAGCAGCAGCGTGGGCAGCGTCGGCACGCCCTCGCGCAGGTCGGTGCCGGGGGTCTTGCCGGACTCGTGGCCGTCGCTGGCGATGTCGAGCACGTCGTCGGCCAGCTGGAAGGCGATGCCGATCCGCTCGCCGTACGCGCTGAGGATGTCGGTCACCCACGGCTCGGCGCCGGCCATCAGCGCGCCGATCCGGCAGGAGACGGCGATCAGCGAGCCGGTCTTGCCGGCCAGCACGGCGAGGTAGTGGTCGAGCGGGTCGTCCTCCGGGCGGGGGCCGGCGGTCTCCAGGATCTGGCCGGTGACCAGCCGTTCGAACGCGTCGGCCTGCAGCCGGACGGCCTCCGGGCCGAGGTCGGCGAGCACCTGGGAGGCGCGGGAGAAGAGGAAGTCGCCGGTGAGGATGGCGACCGAGTTGTCCCAGCGCGAGTTGGCGCTGGGGGCGCCGCGGCGCACGGGGGCCTCGTCCATGACGTCGTCGTGGTAGAGCGTCGCGAGGTGGGTCAGCTCGACCACCACGGCGGCCGGGACCACGCCCGGGGCGTTGGCGTCGCCGAACTGCGCGGCGAGCATCACCAGCAGCGGGCGGAAGCGCTTGCCGCCGGCCTCCATCAGATGGCTGGCGGTGACGGTGATGAACGGGACGTCACTCTTCACGGCCTCGGTGAGCGCGACCTCCACCGCGTCCATCCCGGACTGGACATCGCGGGTCAGATCGCGGTCCTGCACGTTGAGCCCAAAGGGTCCCACGACGGTCACGAAGACCACTCCTCTGTCCCTGGTCGATCTAGCGGCCTGGTCCCTGAGTGCCGCCGCTGGCCATACAGGCAGGGTATCCGGTCGCGAGTGGATCACTGCACGGGCGTGCGGATCCTGTCATGATCGGGCCGGACCCGCTGGTGGGAGCCGGTCCGGAGACGACACGTCCGGGCCGCGCGGACGAGTGCGCGGCCCGGACGGTGGGGCGCGGCCGGAGCGGTTCCGGCCGGTGGAGCGGGTCCGGGCGGCGCCCGGACGGCGGGCTCAGCGGACGAAGAGCGAGGCCTTCGACGCCAGGTCCAGGAAGTACTGCGGCAGCACCCCGAGACCGATGGTGACCACCACGCCGATGCCGATCGCGGTGGCCGTGAAGGCGCTCGGGATGGCCACGGTGGGGCCGCCGGGCTGCGGGTCCGAGAAGAACATCAGCACGATGACCCGGATGTAGAAGAACGCGGCCACCGCCGAGCTGAGCACACCCACGATCACCAGCGGGGTCGCCCCGCCGGCCGCCGCGGCCTGGAAGACCGCGAACTTCCCGGTGAAGCCCGAGGTGAGCGGGATGCCCGCGAAGGCCAGCAGGAAGAGCGCGAAGACCGCCGCGACCAGCGGGGACCGCCGGCCGAGCCCCGCCCAGCTGGACAGGTGGGTGGCCTCGCCCTTGGAGTCGCGCACCAGGGTGACCACGGCGAAGGCGCCGAGGGTCACGAAGGAGTACGCCAGCAGGTAGAACAGCACCGAGCCGAGGCCCTGCTTGTTGGTGGCGATCACGCCGGTGAGGATGAACCCGGCGTGCGCGACGGAGGAGTAGGCGAGGAGCCGCTTCACGTCCTGCTGGGTGACGGCCAGGATCGCGCCGACCACCATGGTCAGGATGGCCACGCCCCACATCACCGGCCGCCAGTCCAGCCGCAGGCCGGGGAAGGCGACGTAGAACAGCCGGAGCATGGCCCCGAAGGCGGCCACCTTGGTCGCCGCCGCCATGAACCCGGTGACCGGGGTCGGGGCGCCCTGGTAGACGTCCGGGGTCCAGGAGTGGAAGGGCACCGCGCCGACCTTGAAGAGCAGGCCGACCGCGAGCATCGCCAGGCCGATCAGGAGCAGGGCGTCGTTCTGCGTGGTGGAGAGCAGCGCCGGGGTGGCCAGGGCCTTGCCGGAGATGACGTCCGAGATCTCACCGAGCCGGACGCTGCCCGCGTACCCGTACAGCAGGGCGGTGCCGAACAGGAAGAACGCCGAGGCGAAGGCGCCGAGCAGGAAGTACTTGACCGCCGCCTCCTGGGAGAGCAGCCGGCGGCGGCGGGCCAGCGCGCAGAGCAGGTAGAGCGGGAGGGAGAAGACCTCCAGCGCCACGAACATGGTCAGCAGGTCGTTGGCGGCGGGGAACAGCAGCATGCCGCCGACCGCGAACATGGTGAGCGGGAAGACCTCGCTGGTGGCGAAGCCGGCCCGGACGGCGGCGCGCTCCTGCTCGCCGCCGGGCGTGGCGGAGGCCTGCGCGGCGAACGCGTCGGCCGGCTCGCCGCCGGCCTTGGGCTCCAGCTTCCGCTCCGCGTAGGTGAGCACGGCGACCACGGAGGCCAGCAGGATCACGCCCTGCAGGAACAGCGCGGGGCCGTCCAGGGCGACCGAGCCCATGGCGAGCAGGTCGACCTTGGTGGAGCCGTAGCCCTGGGCGGCGAGCACCACCACGGCGGTGAACGCTCCGGCCAGGCCGAGCAGGGCCACCGAGACCTGGGCCCAGTGGCGGTACCGGCGGGGCAGGAAGGCCTCCAGCAGGATGCCGAGCACGGCGGCGCCGAACACCACCAGCATCGGGGAGAGCTGGCCGTACTCGACGTGCGGGGCCGGGATACTCGACGTGTTGCCGCCCGCGGCGGCGAGCCAACCGGTGGTGCTCACTTGTGCTCACCTCCTGAGGTGGCGGCGACCGGGTGGGCCGGCGCCGGGTCGGTCTCGTGGACCTGCGAGAGCGTCGCGTCCACCGACGGGTTGACGATGTCGGTGAGCGGCTTGGGGTAGACGCCGAGCAGGATGGTCAGGGCCACCAGCGGGGCGACGACCGCGAGTTCGCGCGCCTTGAGGTCGGGCATGCCGCGCACGCCCTCCTTGACCGGTCCGGTCATGGTGCGCTGGTAGAGCAGCAGCGCGTAGAGCGCGGCGAGCACGATGCCGAAGGTGGCGACGATGCCGATCGCCGGGTACCGGGTGAACGTGCCGACCAGGACCAGGAACTCGCTGACGAAGGGCGCCAGCCCGGGCAGCGACAGCGTGGCCAGGCCACCGATCAGGAACGTCCCGGCGAGCACCGGGGCGACCTTCTGCACGCCGCCGTAGTCGGCGATCAGGCGCGAGCCGCGGCGGGAGATCAGGAAGCCGGCCACCAGCATCCACGCGGCGGTGGAGATGCCGTGGTTGACCATGTAGAGGGTGGCGCCGCTCTGGCCCTGGCTGGTCAGCGCGAAGATGCCCATGATGATGAAGCCGAAGTGCGAGATCGAGGCGTACGCGACCAGCCGCTTGATGTCCTTCTGGCCGATGGCCAGCAGCGCGCCGTAGATGATCCCGATCACCGAGAGGACCAGGATCGCCGGGGCGAAGGTCTTCGAGGCGTCCGGGAAGAGCCCGAGGCAGAAGCGGAGCATCGCGAAGGTGCCGACCTTGTCGACCACCGCGGTGATCAGCACGGCCGTGCCGGCGGTGGACTCGCCCATCGCGTTGGGCAGCCAGGTGTGCAGCGGCCAGAGCGGGGCCTTCACGGCGAAGGCGAAGAAGAAGCCGAGGAACAGCGCCTTCTCGGCGGTGCCGCTGAGGACCAGCTTGCCGTCGGCGATCGCCGAGGTCAGCGTCCGGAGGTCGAAGGTGCCGAACCCCTGGTCCTGCGCGATCACGTACAGCCCGATCACGGCGGCCAGCATGACCAGGCCGCCGAGCAGGTTGTACAGCAGGAACTTCACCGCGGCGTAGGACCGTTGGCGGGCCGACTCGGGGCCGCCCGCCTTGTCGCCGAAGCCGCCGATGAGGAAGTACATCGGGATCAGCATGGCTTCGAAGAACACGTAGAAGAGGAAGACGTCGGTGGCGTAGAAGGAGACGATCACCATCGCCTCGACGGCCAGGATCAGGGCGAAGTAGCCCTGGGTGCGGCGCCGGTTCTCGAAGCTGCCGTCGGGCGCGGGGGCCGGTTCGGCGGGCGGGTCGGCGTCGTGCCAGGAGGCGAGCATCACGATCGGCACCAGGACGGCCGTGAGCAGGGCCAGCACGGCGCCGATGCCGTCCACGCCGAGCGAGAAGGTGATGCCGAAGGAGCGGATCCAGCTGTAGGACTCGGTCAGCTGGTAACGGGCCCCGTCGGGGTCGAACCGGGCCGCCGCGGTGGCCGCCAGGGCCAGCGTGACGGCCGAGACGCCGAGGGCGACGAGCTTGGTGGTCCGCCGCCGGGGCCCGGTCGTCCCGGCGGGCAGCGCGGCGGTGAGCACCGCGCCGGCCGCCGGGACGGCGCAGGTGGCGGTCAGCAGGGCACTCATGCCGCGCCTCCCCGAAGGTCTGTGTAATCCCTGTCCATCAGACGGACCTCATCAGGAGAGTCGTGGCGACCAGCACCAGCGTGCCGCCGAACATGGAGAGTGCGTAGGTGCGGACGTAGCCGTTCTGGATCCGCCGCAGCCGGCCGGAGATCCCGCCGATGGTGGCGGCCAGGCCGTTGACGAAGCCGTCCAGGCCGCGGCTGTCGAAGTAGACCAGCGCCGCGGCGAGCGCGGACCCGGGGCGCACCAGGACGGCGTGGTTGAAGTCGTCCTGGAGGAGGTCCCGGCGGGCCGCCCGGGTGAGCGGGGAGCCGACCGGCGGCACCACGGGGACGGTGGAGCGGCCGTACATCAGGTACGACAGCGCGACACCGGCCAGCATGCAGACCATGGTGAGCAGGGTGACCACCAGCGGGCTGAGCGGGGAGTCCCCCTCGGAGTGCCCGGTGACCGGCTCCAGCCAGGTGACGAAGGAGCTGTTCAGGGCGAACAGTCCGCCGGCGAAGACCGAGCCGAACGCGAGCACGATCATCGGGATGGTCATGGTCCTGGGCGACTCGTGCGGGTGCGGGTCGTTGCCGTCCGCGTCCGGCTGCCAGCGCTTCTCGCCGAAGAAGGTCAGGATCATCACCCGGGTCATGTAGAACGCGGTGATCGCGGCGCCGACCAGGGTGCAGAGGCCGAGGATCCAGCCCTCCGTGCCGCCCTTGGCGAAGGCCGCTTCGATGATCTTGTCCTTGGAGAAGAAGCCGGACAGGCCGGGGAACCCGATGATGGCCAGGTAGCCGAGGCCGAAGGTGACGAAGGTGATCGGCATGTACTTGCGCAGACCGCCGTAGTGCCGCATGTTCACCTCGTCGTTCATGCCGTGCATGACCGACCCGGCGCCGAGGAAGAGCCCGGCCTTGAAGAAGCCGTGGGTCACCAGGTGCATGATCGCGAAGGCGTAGCCGATCGGGCCGAGGCCCGCCGCCAGGATCATGTAGCCGATCTGCGACATCGTCGAGCCGGCCAGCGCCTTCTTGATGTCGTCCTTGGCGCAACCGACGATCGCCCCGAACAGCAGGGTGACCGCGCCGACCACCACCACGGCGGTCTGGGCGTCCGGCGCCAGGTTGAAGATGGCACCGGAGCGGGTGATCAGGTAGACGCCGGCGGTCACCATGGTGGCCGCGTGGATCAGGGCCGAGACCGGGGTCGGGCCCTCCATGGCGTCTCCGAGCCAGGACTGCAGCGGGACCTGGGCGGACTTGCCGCAGGCCGCCAGCAGCAGCATCAGCCCGATGGCGGTCAGCTTGCCCTCACTGGCCTGGCCGGCCGCCCCGGCCGCGCCCTCGGTGCCGAGGATCGGGCCGAAGGCGAAGGAGCCGAACTCCACGAACATCAGCATGATCGCGATGGAGAGGCCCATGTCGCCGACCCGGTTGACGATGAACGCCTTCTTGGCGGCCGTCGCGGCGCTCGGCTTGTGCTGCCAGAAGCCGATCAGCAGGTACGAGGCGAGCCCGACGCCCTCCCAGCCGACGTACAGCAGCAGGTAGTTGTCGGCGAGCACCAGCAGCAGCATGGCCGCCAGGAAGAGGTTCAGGTACGCGAAGAAGCGGCGCCGGCGCTCGTCGTGCGCCATGTACCCCACCGAGTAGAGGTGGATCAGCGTGCCCACACCGGTGATCAGCAGGACGAAGGTGATCGAGAGCTGGTCGAGTTGGAACGCGACGTCGGCCTGGAACCCGTTGACCGGGATCCAGCTGAACAGGTGCTCGGTGATCGAGCGGTCCTCGGCCTCGCGGCCCAGCAGCTCCGAGAACAGCGCGAGCCCGAAGCCGAACGAGAGCGCGGCCAGAGCGGTGGCCAGCCAGTGGCCGAACCGGTCGAAGCGGCGGCCACCGAGGAGCAGCAGGGCGGCGCCGGCCAGCGGCGCTGCCACCAGCAGCGGAATGAGAGAGTTCACCGAAGGCCCTCCGCCTACAGCTTCATCAGGTTGCTGTCATCGACCGAAGCCGAGTGCCTGGTCCGGAAGATGGACACGATGATGGCGAGGCCGACCACTACTTCGGCCGCCGCGACCACCATGGTGAAGAACGCGATGATCTGGCCGTCCAGGTTGCCGTGCAGCCGGGAGAACGTGACCAGGGCCAGGTTCGAGGCGTTGAGCATCAGCTCCACGCACATGAACAGCACGATCGCGTTCCGCCGGATCAGCACGCCGGAGGCGCCGATGGTGAACAACAGGGCGGAGAGATAGAGGTAGTTGACCGGATTCACTCCGCGCCCTCCTCGTCGTGGCCGGCCGACGCCGGCCGGTCGTGCGGGACCGGCTCCAGCTCCTTGCGCGGGCCGGCGACCGGCGGGCGCTCGGACGACGGGCGGCCCAGCCAGTCGGCGGTGGTGTTCTCCAGCTCGGCCATCCGCCGCAGCATCTCCTGGCTGACGTCGCGGATCTGGCCGCGGTCGCGCAGGGTCCCCATCACCGAGTCCTCGGCGACGGTGCCGTCCGGCAACAGGCCCGGGACGTCGACCGCGTTGTGCCGGGCGTAGACGCCCGGCGCGGGCAGCGGCGGCAGCTGGATGTTGTCCTTGACCCGCTGGGCGGCCAGCTCGCGCTGGGTCTTCGGGGCCGTCACGTGCTCGCGGTGGGTCAGCACCATGGCGCCGATCGCGGCGGTGATCAGCAGCGCGCCGGTGACCTCGAAGGCCCAGACGTACTTGGTGAAGATCAGCCGGGCCAGGCCCTGGACGTTGCCCTCGGCGTTGGCCTCGGCGAGGCCGGTGAAGGTGTCCAGCCTGGCGTTGGCGATGCCGGCCACCAGCAGCACGCCGAACCCGAGCCCGCACAGGACGGCGGCGAACCGCTGGCCCTTCAGCTGCTCCTTCAGCGAGTCCGCGCTGGTGACACCGACCAGCATCACCACGAACAGGAAGAGCATCATGATCGCGCCGGTGTAGACGACGATCTGCACCACGCCCAGGAAGACCGCGCCCTGGGCCATATAACAGACCGCCAGGGCGAGCATGGTGGCGGCCAGGCAGAGCGCGCTGTGCACGGCCTTCTTCATCAGCAGCATGCCGAGCGCGCCGCCGACGGCGATCACCGCGAGCACCCAGAACTGGACGGCCTCACCGGTGGAGGTCGTCCCGGTGGCGGCGAGGGCCGCGCCGTGCCCGGCGAGGTTCAGGGCGGTCACTGCTGGGCCTCCTTGTCCCGGTCGGTGCTCTCCTGCTGGACCGTCCCGGGCGCCGCCGCGGTGATCTCGCCCCGGTAGTAGGCGCCTTCGTCGGCGCCCGGGAAGATCGAGTGCGGGCTGTCGACCATGCCTTCGGAGAGGCCGACCAGCAGCTGGTCCTTGGTGAAGATGAGGTCCTGGCGCGAGGAGTCCGCGAGTTCGTACTCGTTGGTCATGGTGAGCGCGCGGGTCGGGCAGGCCTCGATGCAGAGGCCGCAGAGGATGCACCGGGCGTAGTTGATCTGGTAGACCGCCCCGTACCGCTCACCCGGCGAGTAGCGCTCGTCCTCGCGGTTGTCGGCGCCCTCCACGTAGATCGCGTCGGCCGGGCAGGCCCAGGCGCAGAGCTCGCAGCCGACGCACTTCTCCAGGCCGTCCGGGTGCCGGTTCAGCTGGTGGCGGCCGTGGAAGCGCGGAGCGGTGGGCTTCTTCTGCTCCGGGTACTGCTCGGTGAGCCGCTTCTTGAACATGGCCTTGAAGGTCACGCCGAAGCCGGCGGCCGGCCCGAGGACGGACGGCTTGTCGGTCCTGTCGTTCTGGTCGGACGACATCGCGGTCAGCTCCCTTCGGAATGGTCGGACCCGTTGAGGGCGTCCTGGAGTTGCTTCGGGGCGCGGCTGGGCCGGCGCGGGACCGGCGGGAGCTGCTGGCCGGGCAGCGGGGGCACCGGGTAGCCGCCGGCCATCGGGTCGAACTCGCCGCCGGGCGGCGCGCCCTCGGCCTCCGGGCCGGCCGGTTCGGGCCCCTTCTTCAGGGTGTCCCGGAGCAGCGCCAGCAGCAGGACGGCGCCGGCCGGCGCACCGACGTACAGCACCACCTCGCCGAAGTCGTAGCCCTCGTTGCGCAGCGCCCGGACGCTGGCCACCATGACCAGCCAGACCAGCGAGACCGGGATCAGGACCTTCCAGCCGAGCTTCATGAACTGGTCGTAGCGGAGCCGGGGCAGCGTGCCGCGCAGCCAGATGAAGAAGAAGAGCAGCAGCTGGATCTTCAGCGTGATCCAGAGCATCGGCCACCAGCCGTGGTTGGCCCCCTCCCAGAAGGTGGAGACCGGCCAGGGCGCCCGCCAGCCGCCCAGGAAGAGCGTGGAGGCGACGGCCGAGACGGTGACCATGTTGACGTACTCGGCCAGCATGAACATCGCGAACTTCAGCGAGGAGTACTCGGTGTTGAAGCCGCCGACCAGCTCGCCCTCGGCCTCCGGGAGGTCGAACGGCGCCCGGTTGGTCTCGCCGACCATGGCGATGATGTAGACGATGAAGGAGACCGGCAGCAGCACCGCGAACCAGGTCGGCTGCTGCGAGGAGACGATCTCCGAGGTGGACATCGACCCCGAGTAGATGAACACCGCCGCGAAGGACAGGCCCATCGCGATCTCGTAGCTGATCATCTGCGCCGAGGAGCGCAGCCCGCCGAGCAGCGGGTAGGTCGAGCCGGAGGACCAGCCGGCCAGCACGATGCCGTAGATCCCGACCGAGGCGGTGGCCAGGATGTACAGCAGCGCCACCGGGAAGTCCGTCAGCTGCAGCGGGGTCCGGGTGCCGAAGACCGACACCTCGTCGCCGGCCGGGCCGAAGGGGATCACCGCGAAGGCCATGAACGCGGGGATGGCGCAGACGATCGGGGCCAGGATGTAGACCACCTTGTCGGCGCCCTTGACCACCAGGTCTTCCTTGAGCGCCAGCTTCACGCCGTCGGCGAGCGACTGCAGCATGCCCCAGGGGCCGTGCCGGTTGGGGCCGATGCGCAGCTGCATCCAGGCCACCACCTTGCGCTCCCAGACGATCGCGATCAGCACCGTGCCGACCAGGAACGCGAAGCAGAAGACGGCCTTGAGCAGGACCAGCCACCAGGGGTCGCGGCCGAAGAAGCCCAGGGTCTCGTACGCGGCGAGGTTCATCGGTGCTCCCCCTCGGCGGTCGGGGCGGTCGGGGCGGTGGTCGGGGCGCCGGCCGCCGCGCCGGTGGTCGCCGGGGGCTCCGCACCGGCGTCGGCACCGGCGTCCGGGGTGGCGTCCTCGGTGGCGACGGCGATCGTGTCGGCCGCGATCGTGACCAGGTGGCCCACGGCGGTGCCCAGGGCGCGGTGGGCGCCGCCCGGGGTGGAGTTGAGCGGGATCCAGACCGTCCGGTCCGGGATGTCCTTGGTGATCTCCAGCGGCAGGGTGAGCGACCCGGCCGGGCCGGTCAGCCGCAGGGCCGGGCGCAGCGCCGCGGCGGGCACCCCGGTGGCGCCGACCTCCTCGGCGGTGGCCGGTGAGATCCGGGCGACCGCCGGGTGCCGGGTGCCTGCCAGGTGCGGGTCGCTCTGCTGGAGCGACCCGTTGTCCAGCAGCTGGCGCCAGCCGGCGAGCACCGCCTGGCCGGTGGCCGGCCGGGGCAGCAGTCCGGGGTGCGCGGCGGGAGCGGCCGGGTGGTCGCCGGTCCACGGCTCGAAGCGGTCCAGCTCCAGCCGGGCGGCCCGGACGTCGGGCAGGCCCAGCCGGTGGCCCAGCGCGTCCGCCAGCATGTTCAGCACCCGCAGGTCCGGGTACAGGTGGCGGCCCATCTGCTGGTCGGGCTTGAGCGCGGCCTCGAACATCCGCACCCGGCCCTCCCAGTCCAGGAAGGTCCCGGCCTTCTCGGCCACCGCGGCGACCGGCAGGACGACGTCGGCCACGGCGGTGACGGCGGACGGGCGCAGCTCCAGCGAGACCACGAACCGCGCGGTGGCCAGCGCCTCCTCGGCGAGCACCGGGTCCGGCAGGTCGTCCGGGTCGACGCCGCCGACCAGCAGCGCGTCCAGGTCGCCGTGGGCGGCGGCCGCGAGGATCTGGTCGGTGTCCCGGCCGAGCCGGGCGGGGAGTTCGGCCACGCCCCAGGCGGCGGCGGCCTCGGCCCGGGCGGCCGGGGCGGTGACCGGGCGGCCGCCGGGCAGCAGCCCGGGCAGCGCGCCGGCCTCGACGGCGCCGCGTTCGCCGGCCCGGCGCGGGATCCAGGCGAGCCGGGCGCCGGTGGCGTGCGCGAGGCGCAGCGCGGCGGTCAGCGCGCCGGGGGCGGCGGCCAGCCGCTCGCCGGCCAGGATGACGGCGCCGGGGGTGCGGAGCAGTTCGGCGGCGCGGCCCGCGTCGTCGTTCAGCGGCTCGTCGGCGGCGAGGGCGCCGAGCCACTCGGCCTCGGTGCCGGGGGCGGCCGGCAGCAGGGCGCCGCGCAGCTTGCCCAGGCCCCGGGAGCCGTAGGCGGCGATCGAGAACACCTTGAGGCCGGTGGCCCGGGTGGCCTTGCGCAGCCGCAGGAAGACGATCGGCGACTCCTCCTCGGGCTCGAAGCCCGCGAGCAGCACCGCCGGGGCGGCCTCCAGTTGCTCGTAGTCGACGCCGCCCGGGCCGAGGTCGGTGCCCCGGCCGGCGACGGCGGCGGCCAGGAAGTCCGCCTCCTCGCCGCTGTGCGGGCGGGCCCGGAAGTCCACGTCGTTGGTGCCGAGCACCACCCGGGCGAACTTGGCGTAGGCGTAGGCGTCCTCGACGGTGACCCGGCCGCCGGTGAGCACTCCGGCGCGGGCGCCGCGCAGCCCCTCGGCGGCCCGGGCCAGCGCCTCCGGCCAGGAGGCCGCGACGAGTTCACCCGTCGCCGGGTCGCGGACCAGCGGGGTGGCGAGCCGGTCGCGCTGCTGCGCGTAGCGGAAGGCGAACCGGCCCTTGTCGCAGTTCCACTCCTCGTTGACCGCCGGGTCCTCGCCGGCGAGGCGCCGCAGCACCTTGCCGCGCCGGTGGTCGGTGCGCTGCGCGCAGCCGGAGGAGCAGTGCTCGCAGACGCTCGGCGAGGAGACCAGGTCGAACGGGCGGGAGCGGAAACGATAAGCCGCCGAGGTGAGCGCGCCGACCGGGCAGATCTGGATGGTGTTGCCGGAGAAGTACGACTCGAAGTCGTCCCCCGCGCCGGTGCCGACCTGCTGGAGGGCGCCGCGCTCGACCAGGTCGATGAACGGGTCCCCGGCGATCTGCTGCGAGAAGCGGGTGCAGCGGGCGCAGAGCACGCAGCGTTCGCGGTCCAGCAGCACCTGGGTGCTGATCGGCACCGGCTTCTGGTACGTCCGCTTCATCCCCTCGAAGCGGGAGTCGGTGTCCCCGGTGGACATCGCCTGGTTCTGCAGCGGGCACTCGCCGCCCTTGTCGCAGACCGGGCAGTCCAGCGGGTGGTTGATCAGCAGCAGTTCCATCACGCCGCGCTGGGCCTTCTCGGCGACCGGCGAGCTGACCTGCGTGCGGACCACCATGCCCTCGGCGACCGGGATGGTGCAGGAGGCGACGGGCTTGCGCTGGCCCTCGATCTCGACGATGCACTGCCGGCAGGCGCCGGCCGGGTCGAGCAGCGGGTGGTCGCAGAAGCGCGGGATCTGGGTGCCGATCTGCTCGGCCGCCCGGATCACCAACGTCCCCTTGGGGACCTGCACTTCGATGCCGTCGATGGTGAGCGTGACCAGGTCGACCGCGGCCTTGGAGGTGGCTGGTTCTGTGATCGTCACGCGTGCACCTCCCTTTCGGTGGCGGACTGGTGGCCGGGGCGGGGGCCGTCGGCCCAGACGGTGGAGGCGGCCGGGTCGAACGGGCAGCGGCGCTCGGCCAGGTGCTGCTCGTACTCGGCCCGGAAGTGCTGGAGCGAGGAGACGATCGGGCTGGCCGCACCGTCCCCCAGCGCGCAGAAGGACTTGCCGTTGATGTTGTCGGCGATGTCGAGCAGCTTCTCCAGGTCGCCGTCGACGCCCTCGCCGGCCTCGATCCGCTTGAGCAGCTGGACGAGCCAGTACGTCCCCTCGCGGCAGGGCGTGCACTTGCCGCAGGACTCGTGGGCGTAGAACTCCGTCCAGCGGGTGACGGCCCGGACCACGCAGGTGGTCTCGTCGAAGACCTGGAGGGCCTTGGTGCCGAGCATCGAGCCGGCCGCGCCGACGCCCTCGTAGTCGAGCGGGACGTCGAGGTGCTCGTCGGTGAACATCGGGGTGGAGGAGCCGCCCGGGGTCCAGAACTTCAGCCGGTGCCCGGTCCGGACGCCGCCGCTGATCTCCAGCAGCTGGCGCAGCGTGACGCCGAGCGGGGCCTCGTACTGGCCGGGGTTGGTGACGTGGCCGGAGAGCGAGTAGAGCGTGAAGCCGGGGGACTTCTCGGTGCCCAGGCTCTTGAACCACTCCTTGCCGCGGGCCAGGATCGGCGGCACCGAGGCGATCGACTCGACGTTGTTGACCACCGTCGGGCAGGCGTAGAGGCCGGCGATCGCCGGGAACGGCGGGCGCAGCCGGGGCTGGCCGCGGCGCCCCTCCAGCGAGTCCAGCAGGGCCGTCTCCTCGCCGCAGATGTAGGCGCCGGCGCCGGCGTGCACGGTGATGTCGAGGTCGGTGCCGGAGCCCAGGATGTTCTTGCCGAGCAGCCCGGCCCCGTACGCCTCGGCGACCGCGGCCTGGAGCCGGCGCAGCACCGGGACGACCTCGCCGCGCAGGTAGATGAACGCGTGGTCGCAGCGGATCGCGTAGGAGGCGATGATCATGCCCTCGATCAGCGCGTGCGGGTTGGCGAACAGCAGCGGGATGTCCTTGCAGGTGCCCGGCTCGGACTCGTCCGCGTTGACCACCAGGTAGTGCGGCTTGCCGTCGTTCTGCGGGATGAACTGCCACTTCATGCCGGTGGGGAAGCCGGCGCCGCCGCGACCGCGCAGCCCGGAGTCCTTGACCAGCGCGATCACGTCGTCCGGGGGCATCGCGAGGGCGGCCTTCAGCCCCTCGTACCCCGCGTGGCGGCGGTAGGTGGCGAGCGTCCAGGGGCGGCTGTCGTCCCAGGACGCGGAGAGCACGGGGGTGAGCAACTTCTCGGCCGGCTCGGCGGAGGTCATCACGCTTCGGTCCCTTCGTGACGGGGCGAGACGACCCGGGTGCCACCGGTCCCGGGCAGGGCCTCGCCCTTGGCGAGGCGCAGGCCGGCCAGCGAGGGCGCGCCGCCGGCACCGGACTCGTCGACGGCGCCGGGGCGCTCGTCGGGGAAGCCGGCCAGGATGCGGGCGGACTCCTTGAAGCTGCAGAGCCGGGCGCCGCGGGTGGGGTGGACCTCCCGGCCGGCCCGCAGGTCGTCGACCAGGCGCCGGGCGCTCTCCGGGGTCTGGTCGTCGAAGAACTCCCAGTTCACCATCACCACGGGGGCGTAGTCGCAGGCGGCGTTGCACTCGATGTGCTCGATCGAGATCTCGCCGTCCTCGGTGGTCTCGTTGTTGCCGACCCCGAGGTGCTGCTGGAGCTCGTCGAAGATCTGGTCGCCGCCGAGCACCGCGCACAGGGTGTTGGTGCAGACCCCGACGTGGTACTTCCCGGCCGGCCGGCGCCGGTACATGGTGTAGAAGGTCGCGACGGCGGTGACCTCGGCGGTGGTGAGGTCCAACTGCTCGGCGCAGAACCGGATGCCGGTCGTGCTGACGAAGCCCTCCTCGGCCTGCACCAGGTGCAGCAGCGGCAGGAGTGCGGACCGGGCCACCGGGTAGCGGCCGATCAGCTCCTTCGCGTCGGCGGCGAGGCGGGCCCGCACCTCCTCGGGGTACGGCCTGGCCGGCAGTGCCGGCATCCCCAACTGGACGTCTGTCACCGGTCCACGCCTCCCATCACCGGGTCGATCCCGGCCACCGCGACGATCACGTCGGCGACCTGGCCGCCCTCGCACATCGCCGCCATCGACTGCAGATTGGTGAACGACGGGTCCCGGAAGTGCACCCGGTACGGGCGCGTGCCGCCGTCGCTGACCACGTGCACGCCCAGTTCGCCCTTGGGCGACTCGACCGCCGTGTACGCCTGGCCGGCCGGGACCCGGAAGCCCTCGGTGACCAGCTTGAAGTGGTGGATCAGGGCTTCCATCGAGGTGCCCATGATCTTGCGGATGTGGTCGAGCGAGTTGCCCATGCCGTCGGGGCCGACGGCCAGTTGGGCCGGCCAGGCGATCTTCTTGTCGGCCACCATGACCGGGCCGGGGCGCAGCCGCTCCAGGCACTGCTCGACGATCCGCAGCGACTGGCGCATCTCCTCCAGCCGGATCAGGAACCGGCCGTAGGAGTCGGCGCTGTCGGCGGTCGCGACCTCGAAGTCGTAGTCCTCGTAGCCGCAGTACGGGTCGCTCTTGCGCAGGTCGTTCGGCAGGCCGGTGGCGCGCAGGATCGGGCCGGTGGCGCCGAGGGCCAGGCAGCCGGCCAGGTCGAGGAAGCCGACGTCGACCAGCCGGGCCTTGAACACCGGGTTGCCGGTGGCGAGCTTGTCGTACTCGTGCATCCGCGAGCGGAGGGTCTTCACCGCCTCGTGGATCTGGTCGACGGCGCCGGGCGGGAGGTCCTGGGCGAGGCCGCCGGGGCGGACGTACGCGTGGTTCATCCGCAGGCCGGTCACCAGCTCGAAGATGTCCAGGATGAGTTCGCGGTCCCGGAAGCCGTAGATCATCAGCGTGGTGGAGCCGATCTCCATGCCGCCGGTGGCCAGGCAGACCAGGTGCGAGGAGATCCGGTTGAGCTCCATCATCAGGACGCGGATGACGCTGGCCCGGTCCGGGACGTCGTCGGTGATGCCGAGCAGCTTCTCGACCGCGAGGCAGTACGCGGTCTCGTTGAACAGCGGCGTCAGGTAGTCCATCCGGGTCACGAAGGTGGTGCCCTGGACCCAGCTGCGGAACTCCATGTTCTTCTCGATGCCGGTGTGGAGGTAGCCGATGCCGCAGCGGGCCTCCTTCACCGTCTCGCCGTCGATCTCCAGGATCAGCCGCAGCACCCCGTGGGTGGAGGGGTGCTGGGGGCCCATGTTGACGATGATGCGCTCGTCGTCGGCCCGGCCGACGGCTTCGACCACCTCGCCCCAGTCGCCCCCGGTGACGGTGAAGACCCGGCCCTCGGTGGTCTCGCGGGCGCCGGCGTGGGCGGCCTCGCCGGCCGCCGCCTCTTCGTAGTGCCGAGTACTCATCAGCTGTACGACCTCCGCTGGTCGGGTGCCGGGATCTGGGCGCCCTTGTACTCGACGGGGATGCCGCCGAGCGGGTAGTCCTTGCGCTGCGGGTGGCCCAGCCAGTCGTCCGGCATCATGATCCGGGTGAGCGCGGGGTGGCCCTCGAAGACCAGGCCGAAGAAGTCGTAGGCCTCGCGCTCGTGCCAGTCGTTGGTCGGGTAGACGGTGACCACCGACGGGATCCGCGGATCCGCGTCCGGCGCGCTGACCTCCACCCTGATCAGCCGGCCGTGGGTGATCGACCGCAGGTGGTAGACCGCGTGCAGTTCCCGGCCCCGGTCGCCGGGGTGGTGCACGCCGCTCACGCCGAGGCAGAGCTCGAAGCGGAGCGCGGGGTCGTCGCGCAGGATGCGCACCGTCCGCAGCAGGTGTTCGCGGGCGATGTGGAAGGTGAGCTCGGCGCGGTCGACGACGGTCTTCTCGATCACGTCCGCCGGGTCGAGGCCCTGCTCCTCCAGCGCGCCCTCGAGCTCGTCCGCGACCTCGTCGAACCAGCCGCCGTAGGGGCGTTCGCTCGCGGACGGCAGGACGACCGTGGTGTTGAGCCCGCCGAAGCCGGAGGTGTCGCCGCTGCCCTGGGCGCCGAACATGCCCTGGCGCCGGCCGACCACCTCGACGGGGATCTCCCGGCGCGGCTGCTCCGGGTCGCTGCGGGTTCCGGGTGCCTGGTCGCTCATCGCAGCTGCCCCCGCATCTCGCTCACCGGGGTGGCCGTGAGGGCCAGTGCCTCGCCCAGCTCCTCGGCCCGGCGCCGGTTCGCGCCCAGCGGCTCGTGCTGGATCTTGTCGTGGAGCTTCAGGATGGCGTCCAGCAGCATCTCCGGGCGGGGCGGACACCCGGGGAGGTAGATGTCCACCGGGACGATGTGGTCGACGCCCTGCACGATCGCGTAGTTGTTGAACATCCCGCCCGAGGAGGCGCAGACCCCCATCGAGATGACCCACTTCGGGTTGGGCATCTGGTCGTACACCTGGCGCAGCACCGGCGCCATCTTCTGGCTCACCCGGCCTGCCACGATCATCAGGTCGGCCTGCCGGGGGGAGCCCCGGAAGACCTCCATCCCGAACCGGGCCAGGTCGTAGCGGCCGGCCCCGGTGGTCATCATCTCGATCGCGCAGCAGGCGAGTCCGAAGGTGGCCGGGAAGAGCGACGCCTTGCGCACCCAGCCCGCGGCCGTCTCCACACTCGTGAGCAGAAAGCCGCTCGGCAGCTTCTCCTCGATTCCCATCAGATCCCTCTCAATGCCCTCAGTGCCCTCAAGTCCGGTGGTCCGTACGCTGGTTCGGGCCTCTGCACGCGCCCGGGCTTGTCCGCCCGTTCACAAAGTCAGCGGCCGCCCCGCCCTCAGTCCCACTCCAGACCGCCGCGGCGCCAGACGTAGGCGTACGCGACGAAGACGGTGGCGATGAACAGGAGCATCTCGACCAGCCCGAAGATCCCCAGGGCGTCGAAGCTCACCGCCCACGGATAAAGGAAGACGATCTCGATGTCGAAGACGATGAAGAGCATCGCCGTCAGGTAGTACTTGATCGGGAACCGACCACCGCCCACGGGCTGCGGGGTCGGCTCGATGCCGCACTCGTACGCCTCCAACTTGGCCCGGTTGTACCGCTTGGGCCCGGTCAGTGAGGCCATCACGACGGAGCCGACCGCGAACGCCGCCGCGATGGCACCGAGTACGAGGATCGGCGCGTAGGCATTCATAGCCCCCGCTCCCTCCGTCCAGTCGTCCTTGACTGCAGATCGGAACCGCCGGGTCACGCTGTGGTGGCCCGCGTTCCAGTTCCCGAGATCCACCCCATGTGAGGCAGTTCACAAAGCCTGGAACGAGCGCATCCTATGCCCGTCGGCTTGTGATCTGCGACACGCAGTTCAGGGCGATCTTTGTGATCTACGCCACCCCTGGAATGCTGCCGAAAGTGAACATGACCAGAGTTGTCGACGCAAAGCAGTCAAATGGTCACAACACGTCGCATTCATCTGCGAACTGGCAGGTCAGAGCTTCGCTCCTATATCAACTACGCAGCTCCAAGAGCAAATTTCCGGGCGTCATGTTGACGTGTTATAGCGTCTCACCCGCAGGGGTGGCGGGGCTCCGAACACCCGCTTGACCCTTCGTTCACAAGCGCGCGAGCATCCGTTTCCACGCCCCGGGACCAAGGCTCGACGAACTGCCGCACAGGGCCGCCACACAGGGCTGCCGCCCGGGCCGTCGCACAGGGCCGTCGCACAGCTGCGGCGCCGGGCGGTCGCGGGCAGTCGGTCAGACCGACGCCGGGGCCGGCTCCACCGGCCGGGGTTCGGGCCGCGCGGCGCCGACGGCTGTGCGGCGCCCCCACTCGGTGGCGACCAGGACGAGCGCGCCCCCGGCCAGCGCCACCGGGCCCAAGTGGTTGCCGGCCAGGGCGATCCCGAAGACGGCGGCCCAGAGCGGCTCGGTGCCGAGCAGCAGGCCGACCCGGGACGGCGAGGTGGCCCGGACCGCCCACATCTGCACCAGGAAGGCGAACAGCGTGCAGAGCAGCGCCAGATGCAGCAGCCAGGCCCACTCGGTCGGCCCGTACGAGGCGGCGACGGTCCACGGCAGCGGCCCGGCGAACGGCGCGGCAATGGCGAACACCACCGTGGCGGTGGCGAGTTGGACCCAGGTGAGACCCAGGTTGTCGGTGTTCCGGATGGCCCGGACCCGGGACATCGCCAGGACGTGCGCCGTCCGCACCACGGCGGCGCCGAGCACCAGCAGGTCACCGGAGGTGGGCGCCTTCAGCCCGCCGCCGCCGGTGAGCAGGGCGACGCCCAGCACGGCCAGCCCGGCCGCCGCGAGGAAGGCCCGCGGCAGCGGTGTCCGGGTGAGCGCGCTCTCCGCGAGCGGGGTGAACACCATCGTGAGGCTGATGACCAGCCCGGCGTTGGTCGCGGAGGTGTGCACCGCGCCGTAGGTCTCCAGCAGGAAGACCCCGCCGAGCACCAGGCCCAGCACCGCCCCGCCCAGCCACTCGGCCCGGCCCATCCCCCGCAGCGCCCGCCGGGCGAGGACCCCCAGCAGCGGCAGCACCAGCCCGAAGCGCAGCACCA
Source organism: Kitasatospora sp. NPDC001603 (assembly GCF_040298365.1). Classification (NCBI taxonomy): domain Bacteria; kingdom Bacillati; phylum Actinomycetota; class Actinomycetes; order Kitasatosporales; family Streptomycetaceae; genus Kitasatospora; species Kitasatospora sp. NPDC001603. The sequence continues at coordinate 3,604 of NZ_JBEPAA010000016.1, read as the reverse complement.
GCATCGCCACCACCGTCCCCGGCCCGGCCACCTGCTGCACCGCGAGGAAGCTCGACCCCCACACCACCGCCACCAGCAGCACGGGTACATCACGGAGCAGGGCGGGTGACGGGCGCATGGGCGGGACCTCTCCGAAAGCGAACGGGGCGGACGAGGAGACTCCCGTACGGCGTCGGACGGATCTCGGAGCACCGCGGGCCCGCTCGGACGGACCCGCGCCAAGGTCCGCCATCCTCGCGCACCGCACCGCCCGCGATCAACGGCTTTCGGCGCGCTCCTCCCCTCCGGACGCCCACGGCGACGGGGGCGCCACCCGCCCCTGCCGCCCACCGCCCACCACCGGCCCCCGACGTCTACCGGATCCCCGCCCGACCATGGATGATGTCGCCATGACAATCCAGCCGTCCACCACCCCCCGGAAGGCCCGTCACATGAGGCGCAAGCACTGGGCGCTGCCCGCCGCCGCCACCGTCCTCCTGCTGGCCGCGACCACCGGCACCGCCGCGGCGGACCCCGCGCCGGCCCCGCCCGCGGCCCCCGGCTGCGCGTACACCCCGGCCGTGCCCGCCGACAACTTCAAGGGCATCCCGGTCTTCGACGCCAAGAAGGCCGCCAAGCCCTACCAGGCGACCCTGAAGACCGGCCAGGGCGCGATCACCTTCCGGGCCCTGACCGCCGAGGCGCCCTGCACGACGTTCTCGTTCCGCTTCCTCGCCGAGCACGACTACTTCGACAGGAGCCACTGCCACCGGCTCACCACCCAGCGGATCTTCGTCCTGCAGTGCGGCGACCCGACCGGCACCGGCAGCGGCGGCCCGGGCTACTCGTTCCCCGACGAGAACCTCACCGGTGCCACCTACCCCGCCGGCACCGTGGCCATGGCCAACGCCGGGCCGAACACCAACGGCAGCCAGTTCTTCATCGTCTGGAAGGACACCAAGCTCTCCCCCGCCTACACCCCGTTCGGCCGGGTGACCGCCGGCCTGGACGTCCTGCAGAAGATCGCGGCGGGCGGCGAGGACGACCAGAACGGCCCCGGCGACGGCTTCCCGACCCTCCCGGTGAAGTTCCGGAACGTGCGGATCAGCGCCCGCTGAACCCCGCTCCCGTACGGCGGCCGGCGTCACCGAGCCGTACGGGAGCGGCGGCTCCACCCCGGGCCGCCCGGAGCGCCGGCGGCTCCGGGCGGCGGCGGATCAGGCGTTCGGGGCGACCCGGGCGAGGCCGTTGATGATGCGGTCCATGGCGTCGCCGCCCTGCGGGTCCGTCAGGTTGGCCAGCATCTTGAGCACGAACTTCATCAGCATCGGGTGGGTCAGGCCGCGCTGGGTGGCGAGCTGCATCACCTTGGGGTTGCCGATGAGCTTCACGAAGGCGCGGCCGAGGGTGTAGTAGCCGCCGTAGACGTCCTTGAGGATGCGCGGGTACGCCTGGAGGGCGCGCTCGCGGCCGCCCTCCGTCACCCGGGCGTTGGCCTGGACGATGACGCCGGCCGCGATCTGGCCGGATTCCATCGCATAGGCGATGCCCTCGCCGTTGAACGGGTTGACCATGCCGCCCGCGTCACCGACCAGCAGCAGGCCGCGGGTGTAGTGCGGCTGCCGGTTGAAGGCCATCGGCAGGGCGGCGCCGCGGATCGGGTCGGTCATGTTCTCGGGGGTGTAGCCCCACTCCGCCGGCATGCTCGCGCACCAGGCCTTGAGCACGTCGCGCCAGTCCAGCTCGCCGAAGGCGGGCGAGGAGTTGAGGATGCCGAGGCCGACGTTGGAGGTGCCGTCGCCCATGCCGAAGATCCAGCCGTAGCCGGGCAGCAGCTTGCGCTCCCCTGCGCGGGTGTCCCACAGCTCCAGCCAGGACTCCAGGTAGTCGTCGTCGTGGCGCGGGGAGTTGAAGTACGTCCGGTAGGCGACGCCCATCGGACGGTCCTCCCGGCGGTGCAGGCCCATGGCCAGCGAGAGCCGGGTGGAGTTGCCGTCGGCCGCGACGACCAGCGGGGCGCGGAAGGTCACCGCACGCTTCTCGTCGCCGAGCCGGGCGGTGACGCCGACGATCCGGCCGGTCCGGTCGTCCAGCACCGGACCGCTGACGTTGCACCGTTCGTACAGCCGGGCGCCGGCCTTCTCCGCCTGACGGGCGAGCAGCTCGTCGAAGTCGGCGCGCTTGCGGACCAGCCCGTAGTCGGGGAACGCGGACAGCTCCGGCCAGTCCAGCTCCAGCCGGACCCCGCCGCCGATGATCCGCAGGCCCTTGTTGTGCAGCCAGCCGTTCCCGGTCGACACGTCGATCCCCATGTCGACCAGCTGCTTGGTGGCACGGGGCGTCAGACCGTCGCCGCAGACCTTCTCGCGGGGGAACGACGTCTTCTCCAGCAGCAGCACGTCCAGCCCGGCCTGGGCGAGGTAGTACGCGGTGGTGGCGCCGGCCGGGCCCGCGCCGACCACGATGACGTCCGCGGTGCTCTCCACGGGGCTGTCCGGCTTCGTCAGGTCGGCTGCGGTCTCGGACACGGTGGGCACTCTCCTGGAGCTACGGCTGGGGACGGAGGCGTTGACCCCGGCAGTCTAGTTGCCGCCCCCGGGGCGGGGCCCGAGGGCGGCGTCCGCGGCGTCAGCCGCGCGGCGACCCCGGTGGCGTCCCCGGTGGTGTCCCTGCGGAGCCCGGCCGCCACCATCGAACGGCGCAGGCCGTGGCCGGTCGACCGTTCGCGCCGCACCAGCGCGCGGACCGTCGGACCGGGCCCTAGGAGACCTTGTACGCCCGGTGCAGGGCGACGATCCCGCCGGTCAGGTTGCGCCAGGCGACCTTGGACCAGCCGGCCTCCTGGAGCTTCGCGGCCAGCTCCGGCTGGTCCGGCCACTCCCGGATGGACTCGGCGAGGTAGACGTAGGCGTCCGGGTTGCTGCTGACCGCGGTGGCCACCGGCGGCAGCGCGCGCATCAGGTACTCGGTGTAGACCGTCCGCAGCGGCGTCCAGGTCGGCGTCGAGAACTCGCAGATCACCAGCTTGCCGCCGGGCTTGGTGACCCGGAACATCTCGCTCAGCGCCGCGTCGGTGTCCTGCACGTTGCGCAGCGCGAAGGAGATCGTCACCGAGTCGAAGGTGCCGTCGGCGAACGGCAGCCTGGTCGCGTCCCCCGCGGTGAGCGGCAGTTCGGGGTGGCGGCGCTTGCCCTCCGCGAGCATGCCGACCGAGAAGTCGCACGGGACGACCGTGGCGCCCGCCTCGGCGAAGGGCAGCGAGGAGGTGCCGGTACCGGCCCCGAGGTCGAGCACGACGTCGCCCGGACCGGCGGCCACCGCCTCGGCCACCGCCCGGCGCCAGGCGCGGGCCTGGCCGAGGGAAAGCACGTCGTTGGTGCGGTCGTACTTGGCCGCGACGTCGTCGAACATGGCGGCGACTTCGTGCGGCTGCTTGTCCAGAGAGGCTCGGGTCACGCCCCCATTGTTCACCCTGCCACCGGCGGGTTCGGCAAGGGGGCACGCCGCCCGCCCGTCGCGGGCGCTCCGCGCGGCCCGTCACCGCCCCGGCCCGGGGCGTGCCCGGGAGGGGGGGCGGGCCGCACTTGCGGCCGCGCCCCCCCCCCCCACCCCCCCAGCGGGCCCA